>JAKEHX010000247.1 GCA_022614795.1 Planctomycetaceae bacterium
ATTGGCTGGCGTATTGCGAGAAATTCGAACGGGACCGACAGAGACTGGCCGACTGCCGCCACCGCACCAACGTCAGCAGTCTCGGAGCGGCTGCCTTGGCTGGCAGCAGCCTGCCGATCGACCGGGCCGACGTAGCCCGGCGATTGGGATTCGAAGGAGTCGCGGCCAACAGCCTCGACATTTCGAGCGACCGCGATTTTGTGCTCGAATCGGCGTTTGTCCTGGCGGTGATTGCCGAACACCTCAGCACCTGGGCCGAGGAGTGGATTCTGTGGTCCACGGCCGAGTTCAATTTCCTGACGCTGCCACAGGAATTTTGCACCGGTTCGTCGATCATGCCGCAGAAGATCAATCCCGACGTGCTGGAGCTGACCCGCGGCAAAACGGCCCGCGTGATCGGCAATTTGCAGGCCCTGCTGGTCCTCGTGAAGGGGCTGCCGCTGGCTTACAACCGGGACTTGCAGGAAGACAAAGAGCGGATATTCGACTCGTTCGACACGGTCGAATTATGCTTAGAGCTGGCCGCGCCGGTGGTGGCCGGGGCAAAGCTCAACCGCGAGGCGATTCGCGGGCAGCTTGACCGGGGCCACCTCGACGCCACGACGCTCATGGAGTGGCTGATTCGCCGCGGCTTGCCGCAGCGGACGGCCCATCATGCTGTCGGCCAACTAGTGGGCACGGCACTAGCTCGCGGCTGCCGGCTGGCGGACTTGTCGCTCGATGACTTCCGCTCCGCCGATCCGTCGCTTGACAGCGGTGTGTATGAAGTGCTGGGAGTGGAGAAGGCGGTGCAGGCGTTTACGAGCTTCGGCTCAACGGCGCCGGCGGAAGTTCGCAAACAGATTGAGGCGTGGAAGAAGAAGGTGAAGTAGTCGTGGCAGGTTGCCCACCTGCCCCTCTCGTGACGCACAACTTGACGACTCTGACAATTCCCATGGCTGCAATCACCCGACAACTCGCCAGCGTCTTGTTCCTGGCCGCACTCTGCTGCGGCCCGCTAGTCTCCCGCGCTCAAGATCCGTTCGCGCCGCCGAAGCCTGGCGGCGCGGCGCCAGGCGAAGCCGCAGCTCCGCCCATGCCGCAGGATCCGTTCGGCGCCGCGCCAGCTCCCCAACCGGGTACTGACAAGGCCACGGGCCCGCAGCTTGCGGAGGAGGCGCTGCCGCTGGTGCTCCAGCAATTGCGCGACAGCAATCCGCAAACGCCGAAGGCGATCTTGCAAGCGGCCAATGCCGTGCTGCAATTCGGCCGGCCTGATGAAGCCAAGAAGTATCTCGCACGGTTTCTTGCGGCCAAATTCCCCGAGGACCAACTCGCGCCGGTTCCTCATCAGGTTGGCTCGGACTTGCTGATTCACCTTGTCCGCAATGAAGGGGTGCAGCCGGAAGGGAAGGAAGTTGCCCGCATCGTCCAAGAGGCGGCCTACAAAAAGGCAACCGACGTTGCGGAAATCGAGAAGACAATCGCCCTGCTTTCCAGCCCGTCGCTGAGCATTCGCCAGTCGGCGCTCGAAAAGCTCGGCGAATCGGGCACGCACGTGGTTACGCCGATGCTCCGCGTGCTTGCCGACAGCAGTCGCGAAGGTGAGCATCGCTTTGTTCGCGTGGCGCTGGCCCATCTCGCGGTGGCGACCGAATTGCCGCTGATCGGGGCCCTGGAGATTCCCGACGAACATGTCCAGGCCCAGGTCGTGGCCGTGCTGGGCCGGATTCGCTCCAAGCCGGCAGTGATGCACTTTGTGCGGCCGGCTGTCGATCCCGCGGCGAGCAGAGTGCTCCGCGAAGTGGCCGCTGCTTCGCTTGCGAAGATCGTGGGCAGCGCACCCGATCGCTACGCGGCCGAGAAGTACCTGGACGAGCAGATCGAGTTGCTGCTGGGCGGCAATCTGCCGTATGCCGCCGATCCGGATGGGCTGATTGAAATGTGGTTTTGGGATGAGCCGCAGCGCGCCGTCGCCAGCCGCAAGTTGTCCAAGGGCGACGCGGCACTTTTGCTCGCGACGCGCCTCACCAGCGACCTGGCGGCTTTGAATCCGCAGTCCGAAAAAGCGCGCCGGATGAAGCTGCTGACGAGCTTGGAATTGGCCAAAGTCCTGGGCGGAATGGACCAGCCATTGCGGATGGGCGAAGGAACGGCGGCCGACGCAGCGACGAAGGCGGGCCCGGAAGTCATCAATGCTGTCCTCGCGGAAGCCTTAAAGCTGGGCCGCATTCCGGCGGTCCTTGCGGCGGTGGAATTGCTAGGCCAATCGGGAGATCCCGAAGTGCTCACGTCGGCCGGACCCCAGGAAAGCCCGCTCGCCAAGGCGCTCAAACACACCGATCGCCGCGTCCGGTTGACCGCCGCGCTGGCGATTGCCCGGCTCAAGCCGCGCGTCGCCTTTCCTGGCGCCAGCCGCGTCTTCGATCCGCTGGCCGCCGCCATTCGCACGACCGGCACGAGCCGGGTGCTGATCGGCCATCCGCGCGGCGAAGAAGCTCAGACGCTGGTCGGCTTTATGAACGACTTGGGCCTGGCGGGGGAAGCTGCCTACACCGGCCGCCGGCTGGCGGAAGCGGCCACCAGCGGCGTGGATTTTGAGTTCATCCTCATCAGCGATGCCATCGACTCTCCGCCGGTCAAGGAGCTTGTGCAGTGGCTGCGCAAGGACTATCGCACCGCGGGCATTCCGATTGGCGTCATGGCCCGGACCGAAGCCCTCTATCCGCTGCGCTATGCATTTGAGAACGACCCGCTGACGTCGGTTTTCCCGCGGCTCTACACGACGGACGCGGCGACAGGCGAGGTCGCCAAAGTCATCGCGTCGGCCGGCCGCAACCATATCAGCCGCGAAGAGCGAATGGCGCAGGCTCAGGCGGCAATGGGAGCGATCGCCGATCTGGCCGCGTCGCCCGAGGCCTTCACGCATTGGAACATCATTCGCTATGAACCAGCGGTCATCGAGGCGCTCGACAACCCCGTCCTCACGGACCAGGCGGCTGCCGTGCTGGGCAAACTGGGCACCCCCACGAGCCAAAAGGCCCTCGTCGATTTCGCCAGCCAGCACACGCGGCCGATCAGCTCCCGCGAAGCCGCCGCGGCCGCCTTCGCCGCGGCCGTGAAGGCACGTGGCCTGAACCTGACGCAACAACAAATCATGACGCAGTTCGACCGCTACAACGCGAGCGAGCGCCAGGATGCCCAGACTCAGGCGGTGCTGGGTTCGCTGCTCGACGCGATTGAAGGAATGAGGAGTCAGTAGGAGGCTGTTTCAAAACATGTAGCTGAAGTCGTGAGACTTCACAAATCTCACCTGAACTCTCACGAGTTCAGCTACGCAGCTGCTCGACGCGATTGAAGGAATGAAGAGTGAGTAGGTGAGTGGTGAGTGGTGAG
>JAKEHX010000248.1 GCA_022614795.1 Planctomycetaceae bacterium
ACGCCGACGCCGAGCGGGCCGCCGACGACTGCGCCGGTCGGCAAGGTCGATACGTCGCAGCGGCTCCAGCACACGGTCAGCTTCAGCGATGCCGCCACGCCGACGAGCAAGGCCAGGCCGGCGGGGGTCCGCGGCTGCGAGATCTGGATGAAGATCGGCACGCCGCCGCCGGCCACCGCCGCCGACCTGACCTTCGTCACGCTCGACACGCGCACGCCGCACGTCGTCATCTTCGACGGGGCCGACGCCAACAAGACCGTCACCTACTGGCTCCGCTGGGTCTCGACCCGCGGCGAGACGGGCCCGTGGAGCGCGGCGGTCAGCGCCACCGTGTCGGGATGAAGCGGTCAGAGAGGGGGAGAGGGGGCGAGAGGGAGAGGGGGAGACCGTGCCAATTGCTCCCACTCCCCCACTCTCCCCCTCTCCCACTCTTGCCGCGGCGCGAGCTCCGCTCGGCGAATGCTCACCTCCGCAGGCGCGGTGATCCCCAGCCGCACGCGGCCCCCTTCGATTCCCAGCACCTGAACTGCCACGCACTGGCCGATGACAATCGTCTCAGCCTGCCTCCGAGTCAGCACCAACATGATTCTCCTCCGTGGTCGCTTGCCGGCGTGCCGCATTTTTTCGATGAGCAGCAATGGCCCAAGCGGGATGCGCGTCGCCTACTGGATTCTGTCGCCCGTCATCCTAAGCACGAGCTGATTGGGCGTCTGTGAAGCGGAGTACAGTTGAGTCATTTGGCGATCAGGTCCCTTACTTGAAGACATCGGTTTGCGGGCGAAAGGCGTACCAGGCGAACCAGAAGGAATACATCCAGCGCACCCCCTCCTCGGCCTCAGCCACTCGCAGGCTGTCGGCCTGGGGATTGAATTCGATGACGACCCTCTTTCCGGCAAGCGTGTCCTCCACACGTGTTCGCCGTTTGTGGAACGCGCTCGCGGGATAGGCGCGGGCAGCGCCGTCGGTCCAAACGCCTAGCACTTTGGCTTTGGCGGGCAGCCGATCGCTCGCGGGCTTCGCAGGAAACATCAAACTTGGACTGCGGAAGTAGCTGGCGTAAGGATTCCGGCGGTAGTCGCGGCGATGCCCCGTCTTGTCGGAGAGAACCTTCGTGTCCGGGTGGCGGGTGCGCCAGTCTTTCCACGTCGTCAGCTCCACAGGAAGCGCTTCGAGCGGCTTGTCGGCTGCCGGACCACTGACCCCTTCGGCCCCAACCTGCGCCCAAAGGCTTTCCGGTTTCCCGCCGCGGTCATACATGAGGACGTTGCTGTTGTAGAGCAGGCCCGAAACGCCGAACTCTCGCTCGCCAAGCGGCGTGCGACGGTCGAAGACGGCTGCCGAGTCACACAGTGGGCAATACGTGACGGCCACAGGCATACTTCCGATTTGGTCGTTGACTACCTCATGGTGATTCATAATCGCCAGCGGGTAGGCTCGCGCTTCTCCGCCACTGACCACGCCGATTACCCGATCATCATCGCGTAGGTAGGTTGCAGCGTCGGCTGCCAAGAGCTTGGGGCTGGTGAGCGCTGGAATTCCGTCCTTCGGCGGACCGCCGGACCTGATCTCGTTCCGCGGGATCGTCGCCTGGCTCAAGTCGAATTGCGAATCTTGTGGCTGCCGCCAGGCGACAAAACGAACATCGTCCGCCACACAGGCCGTGCAGTCGCATGGCCAACTTTCAGGAATGAGCGTTCGCTCAGCAACTACGGCTTGCCAATACTCCCGGTCGGCATAGCCCCGCCACACAGCCAGCGTCACCAAGGATGCGAGCAGTGCGATGCGCCAGTGATGGACCTGAGGGCAAGTCAGGACGGAAATGGACCTCCAGGCGGAAACCCGCGCCATGCAACGATGGTTCGCCTGTCTGTCGGGTGCGTCCTTTGAAGGGACCAGCACGTTCATGTTCGGCTCCTGGCGCGAGAGGGGATGTGCATTCCGCAGGAGTCACGATAAGTGGCTAGCGCCGCTGCTTCTGTGAGCCGGGAAACACTCAAGGCAAACAATTCGTCGTTATCTGTGAGCCAGCTCACGGAGCGCAACGCATCGCGGCACTTATCCTCGCTTGTCGGCTGTTCTGCGGGCGACCAAACGCGATTTATCCACGTGCGTAAATCGGAGCATCAACCATGAAATCGACCGGGAAGATTTTGATTGTCGTGGCGACTTTTCTAGCCGCCTGCGTGGGCTGCGGCAGACCCGCTCCGCCCTCCCCGGAACCCAAGGCGACTCAACCTGCTGCCGGTGTGCAGGGCTCCGGTTCGCGTGCAACTCCGACTGAGGAGCCAGCCCAAGTGCAGCCGGGCGTGACGGACGATCAGTCAGGCACACCGAAGGTGCAGCCCCAAGGCCCGAACACGAACCTGCCATAGAAAGCTAATGGCCTATTGGGAAGGCGTGACCTGGAGCACAAAATGAACGACGTTTTGACCAAGCTGCGCCAAACGCGGGATAGCAATTCCGCAACCGCAATCCGACTGCTACTAGGAGTGCTCTTCCTATCGACAGGCGTTATGAAGTTCGCCGTTCCCGAACTTCGTGCGGCGTTTTCCGGTCAGTTGGCTGAAGCCGGTATCCCGTTCCACTCGCTCAACATGTGGTTTGTTCCAGCGATGGAGATTGGCGTTGGCATACTCTTCTTCTTGGGATTTCTGTCGCGACTCGCAAGCCTCGCTGCGATTGTCATAATGGTCGTCGCGACCTACGTCCACTTGATCGTGCACGACCCGACGCTGTTCCCTTTGCAGCCCCAAGAACCGATCATTCCGATCATCGTCGTTGTGGTCTGCCTTTATCTTTTGTGGATCGGGAGTGGGTCGTGGAGCCTGGACCTTCGCAATATGCCAACTGAAAGGCAAAACCGGGAGAGCGAGACGGCCGCCTAACAGCATCCATCGGGCCTGATGGTCATGCTCCATGCTTGCGCAATGCCGCGTCCACAGCGTAATTTACGATCGCGCTCGGTATCGGACGGCCAATGCCTACGAACGTCGCCACGATCATAGCGACGCGAACCAGGCGTCGGCCATGTAAAGTCGGACGAATTGATTCCTATCATTCGTCCAAAGACCCAGCCGACGTAGCGGGGCTGCTCGAATCCAGGCGGAGCACCCTCGACGACTGTCACGACTTTGCCTTGCCGATCGTTGTCGCAGCGCATGGCGGTCCAGCCCGCGAGGGCGAAAATGGCTACCGCCGTAGCGCCGCCAATGACGCAAACCCATCTCATGGAATGGTCCTCCGTGACCAGTCATTCTTTCTTAAAACGGCTCCAACTCCGTCGTGAAGGCCGTCCAACGCATTGCAGGTACGATCGCTCATTTCTGCGGGTCGGGCCGCCCTGATGCCAGCAATTGATCGAGTGTCTGGAGCACGCGATCTGGCGGCGCATAGCCCACAAAATGTCCCAGCAGCTTGCGGTTGGTGCCGTAAATGAGAGTCGTCGGGAAGCCCTCGACGCCCAACTGGGCGGCCAATTCCGGATGCTTCTCAGCGTCCAATCGAACTGGCACAAATGCCGTCTGAAGCCGCTGATTGACGGCATCGTCCGACCAGGTTTTCTGCTCCATTTTGGTACAGAAGCCGCAATTCTTGGTCATTACGAAAATCAGGAGCGGACGACCGTGTTTCACGGACAGATCTTGCGCCGTGGCCAAATCACTTTGCCACGGCAGCCGCTCGTCGCCCCTAGAGATTGATGGCGCAATCCCGAAGGCCATGAGAGCAACAACAGCAAGGGCAATCCTTACAGACGACATACCTTCACTCCGATACGGGGAAACCGCCAATGGAACCAGAGTGATTATCGGGGCGAAGAGCGTTTGTGTCCGTGAAGCGGCATACAGATGCTGGCCTCTGCTTTGGGCCAGAGCCGCTCAGAATGCACAGCTCGGTGTTGCGAACCGACAACTAGAGCTTCTTCAGCTCCGCCAGGATGTCGTCGGGAGATGGCCGATCAGAGAAGGACTTCGCCAGCCGTACATAGCGAATCACGCCGTGGCGATCAACGATGAATGTGGCCGGGCGATTGCTCAACTCGGTGTGGATTCGCATTTGGAAGGCAACGCCATACGTCGCGCTTGCGACGTGGGTCGGATCAAGCAGCAGCGGGTAGCCAATTTCGCCAGTCTCCAGCCCCACTTCCTTGAGAAAGTGCTTGGCAGGCCAGGATTCATGAGGATCAACGACCAGTAGCTGTGCGCCAGCCTTCTGAATGTCGGGCAACCGATCGCGCAACTGCGCGAGCTGCCCGTGGCAAACCGGTCACGTGTCGCCATAAATGAACACAAGGATGACGGCGCTTTTGCCGCGAAAGTCGGCGAGACGAATCACTGGTCCGCTCAGTGACGGCAATTCAAACTCCGGCGCGGCCTCTCCAACCTTGGCAGAGTCAATTCGCTTCGAGTCCCACTGCTTCAGCAAATTGACGAACGAATCGTCGAGCGGCTTTCCATTTCGCTCCCGAGCGTATGTCACGTGCTGCTTGGTATCTTTGTTCTGTTCGCTCGCTTGCAACTGGCGAAGCAAGTCGTCGCT
>JAKEHX010000249.1 GCA_022614795.1 Planctomycetaceae bacterium
CATCGCCGGAGAGAGAATAGGCGACGGAGAACAGCCAGTCGCTGCCCCCCTTGAGCACGCCGCGCGCGGTCGGCGCAACCCGATCGAGATTCCAAATCCGCACGCTCTTGTCGTAGCTCGCGCTGGCCAGCTCGCGCCCGCTAGGGTGAAAATCGACCGCCATCACGTCGTCGGTGTGCCCTTCCAAGACGGCGACGCACTTGCCCGTATCGATCGACCAGAGCCTGACCGTCGCGTCGCGGCTGGCGGTTGCTGCCAGCTCTCCGCCTTTGCTGATGGCCAGGCCGGGAATGGTGTCGTTGTGCCCCGCCAGGCAGTGCAATTCGGTGCACGTCGCTACGTCCCAAATCCGCACAGCCAGGTCGTCGCCGGCCGAAACGAGCCGCCGGCCGTCGGGCGTAAAGCCAATCGCGTGCACGTCGTCCTCGTGGCCGGTAAACCGGCCGATTTCGACCAGCTCGGGCCAGCTCCACAGCTTGATCAAGGTATCGCCCCCCGCAGTGGCGATCGATTGGCCGCTGGGGTGGATGGCCACGGCAAACGTCCATTCGCCGTGAGCCGCGACCGAACGGACCATCTGGTTCGTCGCCAGGTCAAACACTTGCAGCCGGCCGTCGCCGCTGCCGGCCAGAATGTGCGACTTGTCGGGAGCCAGCGCCAGGCGCAAGAGCGCGTGGCTGAAGATCGGCCGCGCCGCCAGGCGCATCGCCTTGCCGTGCGGTGTCGTACGATCGATGGTCAGGTTCGGCCGCAGGGCCTGGAGCCTGGCGACGCCAGCGTCGGTGACGAGCGTGTCGGCCACGTACACAAACTTCAGTTGTGAAAGCTCGGCCAGCAGCAGGAGCCCCTCGTCCGAAACCTTATTGCTGACCAGCACGAGGTCGGTCAGCTTCGCCAGGTTCCGCAGGTGCGGCACCAGGCGCGCCAGCTCCTCGTCCGTGATTCCCTTGCCCGGCAGCTCGACCCAAGTCTTACCCGTCAGCGTATCGGTGGAGACCGTTCCGCCGAGGTGCTCAATCGCTTCCACCGCCCTCCGCTCCAGGTAGCGGGGATACCACCAGCGGAAACCCAGCCCCAAACCGACCGCCAAGAGCGGCGCGAGGACGAGCAGCGTCCGCAGGCTGAAGCGCCTCCAGGATCGGCGAGGCCCTGACGCGGGGCGCGGCGCGGGCGTCGAATCTTCCGACATCCGGAGGCTCCTTTCGCGGCGCTGGCAGTGGTTTGTCCGGCCTTCTACGCGGTGCCTTGGCCGCCGGTTCTGTAACGAGGCACGCCGCGTGCCGAATGGACGGCCGCCTGGCCACCCGCTATCCTCTTGGCTCGGGTCGATCATGCCTTAGCAACGCTCATCACGCACCTTCCGCGCTGCCGACTTTGCTATGGACGAAAACCTCAAGGTCCCGCTGGTCGTTTTCAACCTGACCGTGGGGCTGTACATGCTGTTTCGCATTTTTACGGCGAAGAACATGAACATGAGCTTCGGCGCCATGTTCACGCACCTTTTGATCGGCGCGGCAGTTGGCCTGGTGCTCGGCGGAATTACCTTCTTCTTCACGCGGAAGAAGTAGGCGGAGGCTGTGGTCCGCTCGCTCCGCGAGCGGTAGACGCGGGACTGGCGTGGCGTTAAATCGAATGAGCTGCTTCCGCTTGCGGAGCAAGCGGACCACGGCGCCGTGGGAAGAAGAGCCAGCCGAGCAATCGCCCCACGTCGTCCAGGTACGAGTAGATCACCGGAATCGCCAGGAGCGTCAAGAGCAGCGAGAGCGTCTGCCCGCCGACCGCCAGCACGGCGATCGACCGCCGCTCCTCGGCGCCCGGGCCGTTGGCAATCAATAGCGGCAAGAGCCCCGCGACGAAGGCAATCGTCGTCATCAAAATCGGCCGCAGGCGGTCGCGGTTGGCTTGCAGGATTGCGTCCAAGCGGCTCAGGCCTTTGGCCCGCAGGACGTTCGTGTGATCGACCTGCAAGATCGACGCCTTTTTCACCACGCCGAAGAGCACCAGAATCCCCAGGGCCGAATAGAGATTCAGCGTCTCGCCCCCCCAGTACAGGCTCACCAGGCCAAACGGCACCGCCAGCGGCAGCGAAAGCAGGATCGTGAGCGGATGGACGAGATTCTCGAACAGCGCGGCCATGAGGATGTACATGAAGACGAACGACAGGGCGAACGTCCACACGAAATCGCTCAGCGTCCGCTCCAGCTCGCGCCCGCGGCCCAGCACGCGCGTATCAAATCCTGGCGGAATTCCCACTTCTCTGGCCGCCTGCTGAAGGGCCTTGATCCGGTCGCCCAGGGCATAGCCCGGTGCGACGTTGGCCCGCAAGGCCACCATCCGCTGCCGGTCCAGCCGGTCGATCCGCGCGGGGGCCACGCCGAAGCGGAAATCGACGACGTTGTCGATCCGCGTGAGGGCCGGGCCGCTCGGCATGCCAGAAACAGGCAGCAAGATTCCATTCCGGGCGGGGCTGGGTTTGGCCCGCACGTAAAGCTGCGAGATCGACGCCACATCGCGGCGGTCGAGGTTCACGAGGCGCAATTCGACGTCGTAGGCGTCATCGACGGTGGCGTCGCGATAGCGCGAGACGCGGTCGTCGCCGCCGACCGCCACGCGCAGCGTTTCGGCGATCTCGCGGGCTTCGACGCCCAGATCGGCCGCCAGCTCGCGGTTGATATCGACGAGCAGCTCGGGCTTGTCGAGCTTGAGCGTCGTATCGACGTCGACGATGCCGGGAATTCCCGGCGTCTCGGCCGGGCCGGCCACCCGCTGGCGCAGCTTCTCGCTGAACTGGGCCAGGGCGGCAATGTCCGGGCCGGTGATCGAAAAGTCGATATCGACCGGCGCACCCTGCCGCAAGCTGGTCAGATTGCGTACTGAGACGCGCAGGTCGGTGAGCGGGCGGAGCTTGCCGCGGACTTCGGCCATCTTTTCGCGCTGCGTGAAATTGCCCTGCCACGCCTTGCCCGGATCGCCCTTCAAAAGCCCCCGCCACCAGCGGCCGAGCGAAAACGACCGCTCGCGAATGTCCGACAGCCGCACGTACATTTCGCCCCGGTTGACGCCGCCGAAGCCGCGCGTGCCGACGGTCACCAGCAAGAGCTCGACCCCTTTGACCGCCCGCACGTCGTCCTCCACTCGCATGAGCGCTTCGTTCATCGAGGCCAGGCTGGCCCCTTCCGGCGCGTTGATGCTGACCTCGAACTCCGACTCATCGACGTTCGTGGGAATATAGTCCTGCTTGACCAGGCCGTAGAGATACCAGTTGGTCGCGATGGTCGCGGCCGACAGGAGCAAGACGGCCCAGCGAAACCGCATCGACTGCCGCAGCAGCCACATGTACGACACTTCGATCCAGTGATAAAAGCCCTGCCGCGATCTGGGGGCTGCCGCGCCTCCGCCGCTTGACTTCTTGAGCAGCAGGCTGCACATCATCGGCGTGAGCGTAAAGCTGACGAGCATCGACACCAGGATCGACACGGTCGCCGTGAGGCCGAACTGAAACAGCATCCGCCCCGTGACGCTCGACAGGAACGACACCGGCAGGAACACGATCACCAGCGAAATGGTCGTGGACAGCACCGCCGGGCCGATTTCGCGCGTCCCCTCGATGGCGGCCTGGCGGGGGTCCATCCCCTGCTCCTCGATCATGTGAAACACGTTTTCGAGAACCACGATCGCGTCGTCGATCACCACGCCCACCATCAAGACCAGGGCCAGCATCGTGACGTTGTTGAGCGTGAAGTCGAACAGCTTCATGAAGGCGAACGTGGCCACGATCGACGTGGGAATCGCGATCGCCGCGATGAATGTCGAGCGCCAGGAGCGCATGAAGAGCAGCACGGTGATCGACGCCAGGATGCTGCCGACGACCAGGTGCCCCTCGATCTCGTGCAGTGCGGCCAGGATGTAACGCGACTGGTCTTGAATGACCGTGACGTTGATATCGCTGGGAAGCATCTCCCTCGACCGCGGCAGGCGGCTCTTGACCCCCTCGATGACGCGGACCGTGTTTTCGCCCGATTGGCGCTGCACCTGGAGGACGACCGCTGGCTTGCCGTCGAGGCGGGCCAGCGTGCGGATTTCCTTCGTGGCATCGCGGACCTCGCCCAAGTCCGAGAGGCGGACCGTCGTGCCACCGACCGTCGCCACGGCCAGATCGGGAAAATCGCGGGCGTGCGGCACGCGGCCGAGCGTCCGCAGCGTCCGCTCGCGAAACCCTTCATCGACGCGGCCCCCGGGGACTTCCGCGTTCTGCTAGGCGAGGGCGTCGCGGACCTGCAAAATCGACAGCCGATGCGCCGCGAGCTGCTTGGCGTCGATATTCACCTGCACGGCCCGGTCGGCCGCACCAGCGATGGTCACCTGGCCGACGCCGGGGGCCGATTCAATGACGTTTTTGACGTAGCGGTCGGCTAGCAGAAACAGCTCGCTTTGCGTCCGCGGGCCGGAAACCGCCAGCGTGATGATCGGCGAGCTGTCGGTGTCCTGCTTCTGCACGACGGGGGGATCGACCGTTGGCGGCAGGCGATTGAGGACGCTGGCCACCGCGTCGCGGACATCCTGCACGCCGGCATCGGTGTTGCGCTTGAGATTGAACGTGATCATCACGATCGACATGCCGTCGCTGGAGATCGAGCGCAGCTCGTCGATGCCGGCGACCGTGGCGATCGCGTCCTCGAGCACCTGCGAGACTTCCGACTCGACCTCCTGCGAGGCGGCGCCGGGATAGACCGTGCGGACATAGACGCTGGGGAGGTCCATGTTCGGATAGCGGTCGACGCCGAGCTGCGGGAATGCCGCCACGCCCGCCACGACGAGGGCCAGGATCAGCATCAGTGCGAACACCGGCCGGCGGACGCACAATTCAGCGAGCCAATACATGAATCAATTTCAGATTGCAGATTGCAGATTTCAGATTTGAAGGCAGGGACCTCATTCGGCTGATCGGCTTGCGGACGAAGTCGCGTCAACGGTGGAGCTGCCCGACTCCCGATCCCCGACTCCCGACTCCTGTCCTCCGACTCCCGACTCCTGGCTCCCGTCGCTGGCGCCGGCGTGCAGGGTGGCGTCGCTTTCGGCAGCGATCGGGTCGATCCGGGCCACGCGGCCCTGGCTGGCATCGACCAGGATCGTGTCGCCCGCTGCCAGGCCGGCGACAATCTCGACCGATTTGTCGACGCGGCGGGAAGTGCGCACCGGCTGCTCCCTGGCGACCCCCTCGGCGAGCTTCCAGACCTTTTCGACGCCAGCGAATTCGACGATCGCCGACTGCGGCACGACGAGCGCCTCGGCCGCGGGGTCAACGATGACCTCGGCTTCGGCGAACAGGCCGGCCCGGAGTGAGCCGTCGTCGTTGTTGACCAGGGCTTCGAAGACGAGCGAGCGGTTCATCTCATCGACGCCGGGACTGATGCGCGAGACGCGCGCCGATTGCGGCGGTGCGGCCGACTCGAAACGCAGTGTAATCTCCTGACCCAAAGCCAGGCGGTGCGCATGCCGCTCGGGAATCGTCCCGCGAAACCGCAGCGTGCTCGTGCGGACGAGCGTCGCTACGGGATCGCCAACTTGCAAGTACGAGCCGGGCCCGACGTGCTTCTGTTGCACTTGCCCGTCGAACGGCGCCTTGATCGTGGTGTCGGCCAGCCGCTGCTGGGCGACCGACAGCTCCGCGGTCCGGACACCGATCAGGGCGAGCTTCTCGCGGACGCCGTTTACCGCAGCCGAGTATTTGGCACTGGCGACCCCTTCATCGGCGATCGCCTGCTCGAGCTCGTCCTTGGTGACCGCATTGCGGGCCGCCAGCGGCCGCAATCGCTCGATCCGCGTCACTACTTCGTCCCACACGGCCCGCGCCTCGCGAACCGGCGGCGAATTCTCGGGCTTGAGGCTCTCGACCGGGCTCGCCGGCGCCAAGCCCAAGGCGGCGCGAGCCTGGGCAAGCTGGGCCTCGGCCAGCGAAATCTCCAGCTTGAATTCCTCCTGGTCGAGGGTCGCTAGCGGCGCCTGGGCCGTGACCACATCGCCCAGATCGACGCGAACCTCGGCCACGCGGCCGGCGACCTTGGCCCCAACGACGGTCACTTCGTCGGCAATCAGGCTCCCCTGCGTCTTGACGATGGCCGGCCAGGGCAGCGCTTCGACGCGTAGCACGGCTGCCTTGACGAGCGGCAATTCTGCTTGTCCATTCGGCCCGACCTTCGCGTCCGTGGGCGCATGCTGCCCGCAGCCGCAAGTCAATGCCGCCAAAGCACCTAGTGCCAGCCGCCGCCAAACGAGCATCCGCAAACTCCACGCATCGTGATCGCCGCAGTGACCGATCCTTGCGAAACTGCCGGGCAGGTCCATTGCTCCACGTCGTTTATACCACCGCCAAAAGGCGAATGCGAATCGATTGCCTTCACGGGCCAATTCTTGCTCCGCCCGGCTCAAGCACCTAGAGTGGCGGTGCGTCGCCGTTACACCCAGCAAGCTGAATCCTGACCAACAGGAAAATGGATGACGGGAAAATGGAGAGCCGCCCTGGCACATTTTCCTGTCCCCCATATTCCTGTTGACTCCGTGGAGAGCCGAACTTCCATGCGGGCTGTTTTATCGATCTTGATCGGGCTGCTCGTGGCGTCCTTCGCGGCCGCCGACGACAAGGCGGCGGAAGCGCTGGAGCTTGAATGCCGGTGGGCGACCGGGCCGGTCGAGATCGACGGCAAGGCGAGCGAATCAGCCTGGCAGGGGGCCAAGCCGATCGACCGCTTCTATTTGCCGTGGCTGAAGGAAAACGCCCGGCCGGCGCTGGCGGCGACGCGGGCCCGGCTTTTGTGGGACCGAGAGTTTCTGTATTTCTTCGCCGATTTGGACGACGCGGACCTGTTTGCTCCCATCACCGAGCGCGACGGGCGGCTGTGGGATAACGACGTCTTCGAGCTGTTCTTCAAGCCGGACGAAAACGCGACGGGCTATTACGAATTCCAGGTGAATGCGGCTGGTGCGGTGCTCGATATGTTCATCGCCGAGCGGGGCAAGAAGGGCTTTGAGGAGATGCGGGCAGACGGGCCGTTCCACCTGAAGACGGCGGTCGTGATCCGCGGAACGCTCGAGAACCGGGCAGACAAGGACGAAGGCTGGTCGGTTGAAGGGCGGATTCCCTGGACGGACATGCTCCGCACAGGCGGCCGGCCGGTCGAGAACGAGGTCTGGCGAGTGGCCCTGTGCCGCTACGACTACGACCAGGCCTGGAAGGAGCCCGAGCTTTCGACGTGTGCTCCGATCACCAGCAAGGTCAGCTTTCACCAGCACGAGGAATACGCCCGCCTGCGGTTCATGCCGATGGCGGCCGATCCGGCGCGGCCCTTCGGAATTGCCGAGCGGCTGCCGCTGACAACGTCCACCGTCGTCGGCTCGCCCGACCCGCCGCTGCCGTACCGGCCGGTGCGGGCGTTTGCGAACCTGAAACTCAACTTTCCGATCAACATTGACCGGGTCCCCGGCACCGACACGCTGCTACTCATCGTTCAGGAGCGTTCGTATGGTGCGGCGGCCATCGTCAAATTCAGCGACCGACCCGATATCGAGAAATATGAGAAGGTGCTCGACCTGCCTAAGGAAGGCGTTGCTTACGGAATCTGCTTTCATCCCAAGTTCGCCGAGAGCGGCTACGTCTATGTCGGCTGGAATGGCAAGCTGGACGGCAAGGCGAAGCAGACAATCGTCACGCGGTACACGTGGGACAAGGAGAAGCAGACGCTCGATCCGGCCAGCGAGCTGCACGTGATTGCCTGGGAATCGGACGGCCACAACGGCGGCGACATGGAATTTGGCCACGACGGGATGCTCTATGTCACCTCGGGGGACGGCACCAGCGACAGCGACACCAACATGCGC
>JAKEHX010000250.1 GCA_022614795.1 Planctomycetaceae bacterium
CCTTCGACCTCCGACCTTCGACCTCCGACCTTCGACCTCCGACCTTCGACCTCCGACCTTCGACCTCCGACCTTCGACCTTCGACCTCCGACCTTCGACCTTCGACCTCTCACCCAGCCCGCCCCGCTGCCCTACAATCCGGGCATGTTCTTCTCCTTCGACGGCGTCGATGGCGTCGGCAAATCGACGCAGATTCGCCTCTTCGGCGATTGGCTGCGCGCCCAGGGGCGGGACGTGGTCACTTGCCGCGATCCGGGCGGCACTCCGCTGGGCGAGAAGCTGCGGGCGCTGCTCCTGGATCATCACGATGTGCCGATCCACCGCCGGGCTGAAATGCTGCTCTATATGGCCTCGCGGGCCCAACTCGTGGAAGAAGTGATTCGGCCGGCACTGGCTGCCGGGAAGGTCGTCGTCAGCGACCGCTATCTGCTCGCCAATGTCGTGTATCAGGCGCACGCCTATCAGGATCGCGGCGGCAACGTCGATCCCGATGACGTTTGGCGGGTCGGGGCGGTGACCATCGGCGGGGTCGCCCCGAATCTGGTTTTCCTGCTCGACATGCCCGCCGACAAGGCAGCCGCCCGCATCCAGCGGTCTCCCGACCGGATGGAGTCGCGCGGGATCGACTACCTCGAGCGCGTCCGCCAGGGCTTTTTGACCGAAGCAGGCCGCTTCCCGCATCAGATCGCCGTGATCAACGCCGACCAGCCGATCGAAGCAATACACGCCGAAGTGCTTGCGGCGGCGAAGCAAATCCTGAACCCTGAACCTTGAACCCGCGGCTCGGCGGGAGCCTCGCCCTCCCGACCACTCACCACTCACCACTCACTCCGACACCCGCATGCTCCGCGGCCACACCTCCATCCTCGACCAATTCCGCCGGGCGCTGGCCGCCGGCCGCCTGGCCAGCACGTTTCTGTTCGTCGGTCCGCCGGGCATCGGCAAGCGGCTGTTTGCCCAGCGGCTGGCGCAGGGGATGCTCTGCGAGCGGCGGCCCGAGGAGGCCCTCGATCCGTGCGGCGAGTGCGCCAGCTGCCGCCAGGTGCTGGCCGGCTCGCATCCGGATGTCCAACTCGTTGCCAAGCCGGCCGACAAGGCGTTCATCCCGGTCGAGCTCTTGATCGGCGAGAAGGAACGGCGGATGCGCGAGGGGCTGTGCTACAACATTTCGCTCAAGCCGTACTCCGGGCGGCGGAAGGTCGCGATCATCGACGACGCAGACTATTTCAACAAGGAAGGGGCCAACTGCCTCCTCAAGACGCTCGAAGAGCCGCCCCCCAAATCGATCCTGATTCTGATCGGCGCCAGCGAGCAGCGGCAGCTGCCGACGATCCGCTCGCGGTGCCAGATCGTGCGGTTCGCGCCGCTGGCCGAGCGCGACGTGGCCGCGATCCTCGTCGAACAAGGCATTTGCACCGATCCCGCGGCCGCCCAAAGCGCGGCGCGAATGAGCGGCGGCAGCGCGGGGCGGGCGGCCCAGTGGTGCGATGAGGCGCTGGTGGAGTTCCGCGGGGCCCTTTTGGGGGTGCTGAGCCAGCGCGAGTTCGACCATGGCGAAGCGGCCAAGCTGGTCAGCCAGTTCGTCGAGTCGGCGGGGAAGGAATCGGCGGCCAAACGGGCCCGGCTGCGGCTCGTGGTGTCGCTCGCAGAGGAGTTCTATAGAGCCATGCTGCTCGTCCTGACGGGAATCGCCAGCGACGAAGACGACTCCGCGCTGAGCGGGGCGCTCAAGACGGCCCAGCGCTGGTTTCCCGGCGATGACTCGGCGACAGCTTGCCTGGAGATTTGCCTCGACGCCTATGCCCACATTGAAGCCAACGCCAACCAGGCGACGCTGATCGATTGGTGGCTGGACGAGCTGGCTGCCGCGGCGAGAGCGGGCAGAGTGGCGATCTGAGCCTGTGTTCCCAATAGCCGGAAGCAAACCTGCTACCGGTGGTATTGGATATGGAACATCGATGCGAGCGATTCCGGGACCAGGTTTGGTCCCGGCTATTTCTGGCGGGGTTCTTCCTCCCCCCACACCGTCAGCACTAGCGATCGGCTGCTGGCGCGGTTGCGATGTTCGCACAGGTAGATTCCCTGCCACGTCCCCAGCAGCAAATGCCCGCTCGCCACGGGAATGCTCACCGACGAGCCCATCAGCGAAGCCTTGACGTGGGCCGGCATGTCGTCCGGCCCTTCCAGCGTGTGCACGTAGGGGAAATTCTCCGGGGCGAGGGAGTTGAGCGAGCTTTCCAGATCGCGGCGCACGTCGTCGTCTGCGTTTTCGTTGATCGTGATCGAGGCCGACGTATGCTGGATGAAAACGTGCAGAATCCCCACGCGGAATTGGGCCAGCTCGGGCAATTGATCGACCACCTCGCGCGTCACCAGGTGGCAGCCGCGCGGCCGCGCAGCGAGCGAAATCTGTTTCTGAAACCACTTCATCCGCGGTCCTGCAAACTAAGTGTCTACCTTTGTTGTGCTCGCTAGCAGCGCGCGGCCAAAGCCGGTCGGCAATGAGAATTGTAACGATCGGCGGCGGGTTAGCCCGCTGTGATGCGCTCGGCCCGGCGCTCCGGCCATCACTTCGACCCCCGCCTTGACAATACGCTCCGTTGCCTGTTGTCCGGCGTGAGTGTGGCCTCCCTTGCCGTATATTTAATGGATGTTAGCGCGCCACTAGCACCGCAGCACTATCATATCAACCGTCGCCGATAATCCGCATCGCCACTGGCCATTCAGCCATAAAGCTCTACCCTACCGGCACTTAGACTCGCCACCGGTGCGGCAGCCCGCACTCCTTCGCCGGGCGGCGCTTGTCGCGCTTTGGGAATCCATTCTGCCCTCATGAATTTTGATTTTGGAGGCCCAAAAAGCTTGACGGAACGACCCCGAACAAGAATAATTGGTCGCTTCGCGTTGGTCGCCGCAGCCGAACAGTACCACTCGCCGGCTCGGCTCTCCCCCGCTTGAGAGTTTGCTGGCGACCATCCTTGGACCCATCCGCCGAGCCTGACGTGCATTGCGATTGGCGAGCGTTTCGCCACCGCACGTCGGCCCCCGCCTCGCAGGCCCGGCTGAGCGTATTGACTTGGAGTTTGGAATGGAACGCTGCAAGAACGTGTTTGAAGCCATCCTGAAGTACGGCCACGACGAAGACTGGCTGCCCGATGTGGATCAGCCGCACTTCACGTGCACCGACGCGCCGGCGGGCTCGCCGGAGAAGATCGAGATTCTGCGCCGCCGCCTGGAGCTGGGCTTGCCGCTATGGCACGACGACGACCGCTTCGACTACAACGGTCTGACCGGAGCGATCCGGCCGCGCGAATCGACCTAAGTAGTCCCACATTCCATGTGGGACATGGCCTTCCGCAAGACCCAGGCGTCGCGAACATGCGACGCCTTTTTGCTGCGCGGATGAAACCAAGGTTCTCTGGTTCCCAAGCTCCGCTTGGGAATCCCCAGTCTGGAAGCTCTGCTTCCCCAGCCCCGCGAAGCAGAGCTTCGATTTCTTGTGGTCCCAAGCGGAGCTTGGGACCAACGAAAATGAAATCGAGGTCGATGGCAGGACTTGTCCCATGCGGAGCATGGGACTACTTTGGTCCGTACGCTTCGGCGAAGGCCTTCTGCTCGGCGGCGGCGGCTTCGGCGGCGGCTTGAGCGGCGGCAAGCGCAGCCTGTGCGTCCGCGGCGGCTTTGGCTTTGGCGGCAGCAGCATCGTCGGCCGCTTTCTGATCGGCCTGGGCCTTGGCCAGCTCCGCTTGCAGTGCCGCGAGCTTATCGCCCAATTCCTTGGTCACGGCGGCTTTGGCGGCAGCCGCGTCGGCCATGGCCTTTTTCTCTGCTTCGGCCTGCGTGACGGCGCCGGTCTGGGCCGCGACCTGTTTGCCTGCCTCATCCACGGCGGCGGCGAGCTTGCCGGTCATCGCTTCGAACGCGACCTTGTCGGCCTCGGCTTGCTTGGCCGCCGCTTCAGCCGCCTCCGCAGCCGCCGCCGCTGCATCGGCCGCTTGCTTTTTGGCGGCCGCGGCCGCATCGGCGTCGGCCTTGGCCTTGGTCGCGGCATCGACTTCGGCTTTGGCGAGGGGCACCGCGTCGGCGGCAGCCTTGGCGGCGGCGGTCGCTACCTCGACCTGCTTGGCCGCCGCCGTTGCCGCGTTCTGGGCATTGGCGACAACCGTATTGGCCGCGGCCAGGCTATTAGCCGCCTTGGTGGCCGCTTCAGACTTTTGTGCCGCGACGACCGCGAGCTGGGCCCGCTCGGCATCGACCTGCGCGGCGACAACCGCCGCCGCTGCTGCTTTCTCGGCGGCTTTGGGAGCTTCGGCATTTTTCTCTGTGGCGAGCTTGTCGGCCGCAGCCTTTTCAGCCGCGGCCTGATCGGCGGCGGTCTTTGCGGCGGCTGCCTTGTCGCCCGCCGCCTTATCGGCCGCGGCTTTTTCGTTGCCAGCGGCAGTCGCCGCGGCTTGGGCCACAGCGGCAGCATCCTGCGCCGGCTTGACCGCGGCCGCGGCAACTTCGGATGCCTTCACCGCGGCGACACGGTCGGCCTCGGTCTTCGCCGCCGCTGCAACGGCCGCAGCATGCTTGTCGTTTGATGCCTTAAGAGCCGCGTCTTTTTCCGCAACCACCTTCACCGCCGCCGCCAGTTCATTGGCCGCCGCCGTTGCCGCTGCCTGCTTGGCGGCCAGGTCAGCCTTGGCCGCATCGACCTGCATCACCAGCGTGACCGGGTTGGCCGCGAGCGTGAACACGTCTTTGGCCTCGGCGGCGTCCCACACCCGCACGTTTCCGAGCCAGTCGCCGCCGACCACGCGCTTGCCGTCGTGCGTGAACGAGCACTTGAGGGCCACGTCCGGGAAGCCGGGATAGGTCTTGATCGCCGCGCCGTCGCCCGTCCACGACTTCACCGTGTTGTCGCGGCCAGCCGAGACGATCCGCCCATCGTGCGTAAAGGCCACCTGGAACACACCTCCGCCGTGAGCGCCCCAGGACTTGATTGCGTTGCCGTCGTTCATTTCCCAGAGCTTGACCGTCGTATCTTCGCCCGCGGTGGCGAGCACATTCGAATCGTCCCGCCAGCTCACGTCGCAGACGGCGCCGTTGTGGCCGCGCAGGCTCAGGTACTCGCGGGCCGTGTCGGCTTCCCACACGAAGACGCCGCCGCTGCGGTCACATGAAGCCAGCAGCACACCGTCGGGGCTGAATTGCAGGCCATAAATCCAGTCGGTGTGCTTTTTGATCTCGTGGAGCTGCTGGCCGGTTTCGGTCGAGTAAATCCGCACCAGGCGATTCGGCCCGCCCAGGGCAACCAGCGTCTGCTGCGGGTTGAGATCGGCCGCGAGCACCGCGTCCAACTCGTCGCCGATCTTGGCCATGCGCTTGCCTGTCTTCACATCGAACAGCACCGCGCAGCCTGAGTGCCCGCCGCGGCCACCGGCCACCAGCAGCACGCTCCCATTGCGGCTGAAGCGGACGACATAGGGAATGCCCTCGGGGAACGGCAACACACCCAAAAGCTGAGCCGTATCGGAGTTGTAGAGCGAGACTTGCTTCTGACCGGCGACCGCAACCACCGGCGCCCAGGGACTGCTGGCGATCGCCGTGATCTGGCCCGCCTTGGGCGTATAAAGCACCGGCTGCTTCAGCAGGCCTTCCGGAAACGCGATCGGTCCTTCCGGCTTGCCCGCGCTGACGGCGACCGCGGCCACCGTGTTCTTCTTGATCGCGACCTTCGATCCGGCATTCTCGGGGGCGCCCTGCTCGATCCACTTCTGAATCAGTTCCAGCTTAGCGGCCGCCAGCTTGTCCTGCTTGGGCGGCATCTTGGGATCTTCCAAGTGCGAAACCAGGACCCACAGCCGCGACACGCCCAGGTCGCCCGGAGTGAC
>JAKEHX010000251.1 GCA_022614795.1 Planctomycetaceae bacterium
AATGTCAAGTGACCAATGACAAGTGACCAATGACGACTACCATTCGTTTTTGATCAGCACGTGCAGCTTGTGCGTGATTTTCTCGGCCTTGCCGTCTTTGGCACGGGCAGGCAGGCTGGCATGGAACGTGAGCTGCTCGAACGTGCTCCGCTCCTTGTCGGGGCCTCCTTCGAAGGTCGTTTCCTTCCCCAGCTCCCACTCCACGTCGCGGCCCGAGTCGCTGCGGACTTCGTTCCGTAGGTGCCGCAGGTTCTCGACCACGTCGAGCGTCACCGCCTGGTCCTTGAAGTTTTCGATCTCGTACTTGACGATCACGTCCTGGTGGAACAGGTTGCCGCTCACGTGCTTGCGCTCGTTCTTCTCGAGCGTGCGCTTGACGACGATGTCCTGGGCGACTCCCAGGTAGAGCTTCATCTCGTCGTCGATCGGCGTGAATCGGCCCCAATCTTCGCCGAGGAAGGCCGTCCCCCCTTCGCCGCCGCCGTCGATGAAAATCCGGGCCTTGCCGTACGGCAGCGGATGCGCCCCGAGCTGGTTCGCCTTGTCGTTTTTCAGCACGTAGTGCATCGGCACGCGGAGCTTCTGCTGCGGCTGGTCGAGCCAGCCGTATTCCGCCAGATTGCAGGTGTAGGTCTTTTTGATCGGCACCTTTTCAAACTTCTGCACCAGCATTTCCTTGGTCTCGTTGAGGCCGATCGGCTTGAGAAAGGTCTTGCCGTAGCCGGCGAACAAGTTCGTGCTGCCGAACTCTTCATTGGCGAAGTTCTGGAGCCGCATGTATTCCGACAGCACGAGCGTCTTCTCGTCCTTGGACGCGACGGCCCGGTAGTTGAAGCTCTTGGTCAGATTCCCCAGCAAGTAGCTGATGCGCACGCGGGCCGAGCCGCTGTCGCTCGCTCCCACGGCCCAGATCAGGGCGGCTTCGTTCGGCGGGTAGCTCACCGACAGGACTTTCACGTCGAGAGGCTTGTCGCCCACGGGCGCGACGACGCGGAACACGATCGTGCTCTGATCGATCTGTGTGTTGGCCCAGGAAAAATCGACCTGGTTCTCCCCCTTCACCAGCGGCACGACGCGCTCTTCCTCAACCAGCGTCGCAGCCGCGTTATCGAGCTGAATTTCGACCCGCTCGCGAACGGGCAGCGTGATCAGTTTCACGCGGGCCTGTGCCTGGGAGGGACAAAGCAAATTCGGGCCAAGCGTCGCGGCGGCAACCGCGCCAGCCAATAGTAACCTCTTGGGTGCTAACCACTTGCGCATACGATCACTCCAGAATGGGACGGCTGAGCCGAATGGGTCAGTTTGGCGAGAATCCCGACGCTGGCAGCGTCGGCCACGGCAGCATCTGCCACGATTCGCCTGCTGGTGATTTAGACGAGGCACAGGCCGCGGCGGATTTCCTAGTCGCCATTGGCTACGCGAAAGACGCGCGATAGCTTGCCCGCCGCGCCCGCGCAGACGACAATACGAGCCGCATTTTCCGTATTTTCCCACCTCGCTCTTGGAACACTCCCATGCGACTAGCGCTTGGTTTTGCTGTTGGAATCGCCCTGACCGTTGCCGGCGGATTGCGGGCCGCCGATGACAACCCCGCCTACACCAATGCCAAGGACGCGGGCCCCGACTTCGCGATCCAGGGCGAATACGTCGGCGCGGCCGGCGATCATACGTGGGGCGCGCAAGTGATCGCACGCGGCGACGGCAAGTTCGACCTGGTCGGCTATCAAGGCGGGCTGCCGGGCGAAGGGTGGAAGCGCGGCGGCGAAACGCGGAAGGCGACGGGCGAAGCCAAAGACGGTGTCGCGACGTTGAAGGGGGATCACTTCACCGTGACGATCAAAGACGGCGTCGCCACAGTGACCGGAGAAGGGGGCGACAAGCTCGGCGAGTTAAAGAAGGTCGAGCGCAAAAGCCCCACGCTCGGCGCAAAGGCGCCGGCTGGCGCCAAGGTGCTGTTCGACGGCACGACGGCCGAGGGTTTTGAAAACGGCAAGATCGTCGAGGAGAACCTGCTCGGCGCGACGGGCGCGAAGAGCAAGCTGCCGGTGGGGGATCACACCCTGCACATCGAGTTCCGCACGCCGTTCATGCCCAAGTCGAGCGGCCAGGCCCGCGGCAACAGCGGCGTACACGTCCAGGGGCGCTACGAGGTACAGGTGCTCGATAGCTTCGGCCTGGAGGGCAAGAACAACGAGTGCGGCGGCATCTACGTTATTGCCGAGCCGGCGGTGAACATGTGCCTGCCGCCGCTCGCCTGGCAGACTTACGACATCGAATTCAAGGCAGCCAGGTACGATGCCGACGGGAAGAAGACTGAGAACGCCCGGATGACCGTCAAGCACAACGGCGTGGTGATCCACGACAATGTCGATCTCGCGGACGGCAACCCCGGCGCCGATAAAGAAGGCCCCAGCAAGAACGGCCTATACCTGCAAAACCACGGCAACCCGGTCGCGTTCCGGAATATCTGGGTCGTGGAAAAGTAGTAGGCACACTCCGTGTGCCGTCGGTCTATAAACAGCCCCGACTACCGCTCATCGCCTGGGCCGTCGAGAATCAGGCTCAGGCAGGTCACGCCCCCTTCGGCTTTGGAGAATTCGGAAACGTCCACAGGCACCGGCTCAAAGCCGAGCCGGTGGACGAAGTCTGCCGTCCAAAGGTGGGCGGCTGGCAGGATGACTTGCTGCCCGATCGGCAGCGTGTTGGCAGCCCAGGGTTCGCTCTCGGGGATTTCAAACAGCTCGTGGCCGGCCAGCGCCGGCAGGTCGATCCAAGCCGGATTCACCAGCAGCCGGCCGTCGGGTAGCGCGGTACACGCGGTTTTCAGATGCAGGCAGCCGTGGACGGGAACAGCGGTCACTGAATAGCCGAGCGGCGTGACCACGCGGACTAAGGAATCGATTCCCGCGACATTGGTTCGCGATGACATTCCGACGAGCAACTTGCGGCCGATCCGCAGGACATCGCCCCCTTCGATCGCCGCAGGTAACGCGATGCGCCGCACTTCGCGATACTCACCCAGGACAGGCTCCATCGCCAGCGGCTCGCGGCGGCGTGGCTCCGCTCCCATCGAGCAGAGGACGGCAACTTCGTCGAGAACGATGGCCGTGTCTTCCAAAAAGACGCCATCCGGCTCGTCGCGGTTTGCATTGATCGAGCGGACTTTGGCGCCGCAAGCCGCCAGTGCCTGGCAATAAGCGGCGTGCTGGGTTTGGGCCAAGGAAAAAATGATCTGCTCACGCGCAACATGCGTGCGCTGGCCCGTTGCAAGCTGCGGCGATGGCGGGTGAACGAGTGCGAGCATCAGCGGACCGATCTCCTTGAGGCTGTAGCTGAAGTCGCCAGACTTCAGGAAACCCCCCTGAACTCTGGCGCTTTTCAGCTACGGAATGACCTTACTCCGGTTTGCTGAATCCGAGTCGCCGCTTGAGAATCGGCAGGTTCTCGGCCGAGACGACGAACAAACCATCCGGGAATTTGCGGTTGGCCAGCATCTCCAGGAGGATCGAACCTTCGCTGTGCTCGTTGGCGCCCAGGCCAGCCAGGTATTGCAGCCGCAGGTTCCGATCGCGGTTGATCTGGGCATCGGTCAGCCAACGCTTCAGATCGTCAGCTTGCGCGGCGTAGGTCGCGAGCACGTCCAGAGCCGAACCGAAGCCCACATTCCCAAGCGACAAAGCCGCCAGCGTGTGATCGTTCCGATCGAGCCGCTGCTGAAGTTTCGCGATGTCGATCGGCGCAGGATCGCTTCGGGCAAGCAGCACGACGTCGTAGCCCCGGCCATCGACGTCGTTGCTCCACACCGTCGCCTCGGGGAACACCTGTAGAAACGTCGCCAATTCGCTCTTCACGGCGGCGGCGTTGCTCTCATACAGCGGGACCCACTGCGTAATTACGCCGCCGGGCGCCAGCCGCTGTTTGCAGAGGTCGAAGTACTCCTGGGTATAGAGCGTCGCGGCCCCTTTCACCCAGGGATTGATCGGATCGGACGTGATGATGTCGAACTTCTCGTCCGTCGTGAGGATGTAATGCCGGGCGTCGTCGTAGACGATCTCGACCAGCCCCCTTTCCAGCATTTTGTCGCCGACGACATCGTGATTCTCCAGGCCAAAGTGGCGGGCGACGACGCGCGGGATCAGCGGCTCGATTTCGCAGATCACGATTCGCTCGACGCTGGGATAGGCGACGAACGAGCCGGCCGTCACACCCGCCCCGCAGCCGACGACAAGCACCGACTTCGGCTCGGGGTGGATCAGGGCGGGCAAGTGGCCGAGCATCCGCTGGAGGCGCATGTCCTGCGGCTCGCTGGAGGCTTCGATCTTGCCGCTGACGTGGAAGTTGCGCGCGCCGCTGGCGAGATCCGTCACCGCCACCGAAGCGTTCATACCCTCGCCAACGTAGATGAATTCCGCCTTGCCGCGCTCGAGCGGCGTGTTGCGGCCGTAGGCGATGAGGTCGCGGGAGACGGGAGGGAGCGACCAGACGAAAAAGGCGGAGAGGAGAATTCCGGCGAGCGTTATCAAAGCGAGCATCGTAGGCATCTCGCTCCGCGAGATGGGTCCCTCCCGCGGAGCGTGAGGACTACCTTGCGGCCACAGCGCCGGCACGAGGACCAGGAGGGCCGCGGTCGTGGAACACAGGATCAACAATCGCTGGCTGTCCTGCGTGCCGATCTGGCCGATGAGCACGATGCTGAAGGCCAGCGCGCCGACGATGGCGCCGATCGTGTTGGCGGCATAGACGCCGCCGACAAGGCGGCCGGTGTCCTGGCCGGACGCCGCGACCGAAGCCAGCGCCAGCGGAAAGCTCGCCCCCCACAAAATGGCCGCAGGGAGAATTGCCCAGGCGCACCGCACCAGGTCAAGTTGCAGCGAGTCCCACGGGCTGCGTGCCAAATAGGGATCGATCGGCCAATACGGAAGCGAACGGGCCAAGAGCCACGCGGTCCAGGCGATCGCCGCCGTGAGCAAAAGCTGGCAATAGCCCAACGCCAGCCGCGGATTGGCTTTCGTCCGGCTGATGAAGGCGCCAGCACTCGAGCCGATGCCCAGGCCCACGAGGAACACGGCGAGAATGATCGAGAACGTATAGACCGTCCCGCCCAGGAGCAGCGACAGCAGGCGGGTCCAAACCACCTCGGCCCCGAGCGCCGCGCAGCCGGAAAGGGCGATGGCGAGATAGGGGGTCCAGGCGCGCGGCGCTGATGGAGGCTGTGGGAGACGCTCTGTGTGGCTTTTCGAGTCCGCGGCCGTGTGCCGATTTCTTCCCGCCAGTGCGAGCGCCACAAGCGCCACCGCCAGATTGATCGCCGCGGCCACATAAGTCGCGACCGCCATGTCGTAAATGCGCAGCAAGTAAAAGCCTGCGACGAGACACCCCAGCACAGCGCCGGCGATGTTGCCGCCGTAGAAGAAACCGAGCCAGGCGATGCCGCGCGGCGTCGCTTCGACCCGCCGCGCGACGGCGGGCAGCGTCGCCCCCATGAGCAGCGTCGGAGGCAAGAGGCAGATGGCCGCGATCACCGCTCGCAAGGCGATCGCCGCCGGGCCGTGGCCGCCCAGCGTGGCATAGAGCCGGCCGATCGCGGGCATGCCCAGCAGCACGGCGATGCCGATCGCCCCGATTCCCAGCTCGAGCAGAGCATAAACCCGCAGCGGATGCCGGCGCGGTGAAATGAAACGGGGCAGCAGCAGGCTCCCCAGGCACATCCCTCCCATGAACGTCCCCAAGAGCACCCCCAGCGACACGGCTGACGAGCCGATCACCAGCGACAAAAGCTGAAACCAGACGATCTCGTAGATCAGGGCCGCGCATCCGCTGCCGACGAACAAGACCAGGAGCAAGGGCAGAACGCGATCGGCGGGGAGGACGTCGGCGGGCACCGCGTGGTCGGCGGACACAGTGTGATCCGCGGGCAGGACGGGCGGCTTCAGACGAGGCTTGGCGGTCATGAGTGATTGAACCCGCGGCGGCGGCTGGCGGACCAAGGCGGCAGTCGGACCAAGGACCTGGCGTAACCGTTTGACCGCGGGCTGCGGCGCATTCAGAATGTGGCCCTGCGATCCTTGGTGATGCGGAGCGACAACGATGACGAATGCCAAATGTATCAGGCTGCTGGCGTGGCTGCTGGCCGCGGCTCTGGTTGGCGGCAGCCAGGCGACGGCCGGCGAGCCCCCGGTCCGGCCGAACATCGTTGTCATTCTGGCCGACGA
>JAKEHX010000252.1 GCA_022614795.1 Planctomycetaceae bacterium
ATTCTCGTCGGCAAGGTCTCGCCCAAGAGCAAGACCGAGCTGACGCCGGAAGAGAAGCTGTTGCACGCGATCTTCGGCCGGGCCGGCGAAGACGTGAAGAACGATTCGCTCGAAGTTCCCTCTGGGATAGAAGGGATCGTGATCGACACGCAGAAATTCAGCCGGCGGATGAGCCTCTCGGAAGACGAGCGGAAGAAGTTCGAGAAAGAGCTGAAGGAGGCCGAGACGACTGGCAACAACCGGATCGCCGAGGTCTTCGGCGCGATGGTGCACGACCTGGAGCGCGAGATCGGCAAGACGCTGACCGACGAGGACGGCACGCCGATCGCCAAGGACCAGGATCCCAAGTTTGTGGCCGAAAAGGCCCGCAACTTCAAGCTCCAGCCGCACATCGGCAAGCTGCGGAGCGAAGACAAGATCGCCGAGGCCGAGAAGATTTACAAGCAGCACTGGCCGGCAGTCGAGGAAGCGATCGACGCTTCTGACCGCGTGCTCAACAGCATGAAGCGCGGCGACGAGCTGCGCAGCGGCGTGTTGCAAATGGTCAAGGTGTATATCTCGACCAAGCGGGTGATCAGCGTCGGCGACAAGATGGCCGGCCGCCACGGCAACAAGGGCGTGATCGCCAAAATCCTGCCCGTCGAGGACATGCCGTTTTTGCCCGACGGCACGCCGATCCAGATCATGCTCAATCCGCTCGGCGTTCCCAGCCGTATGAACGTGGGCCAGATTCTCGAGACGCATCTCGGCTGGGCGGCGGCCGCCCTGGGCTTCCAGGCGATTACGCCCGTGTTCGACGGCGCGACCGAGAAGGGAATCAACGACCTGCTCGACAAGGCCAAGCTGCCGGCTCACGGCAAGCAGCGGCTGTTCGACGGCCGCACCGGCGACGCGATGCAGCAGGAAACGACGGTCGGCTACATCTACATGCTCAAGCTGCACCACCTGGTCGACGACAAGGTGCACGCCCGCAGCACCGGCCCGTACTCGCTCATCACCCAGCAGCCGCTGGGCGGCAAGGCCCGGTTCGGCGGCCAGCGGTTCGGCGAAATGGAAGTCTGGGCCCTGGAGGCCTACGGCGCGGCGTACATCCTGCAAGAGCTCTTGACGGTGAAGAGCGACGACGTGGAAGGCCGCACCAAGATTTACGAATCGATGGTCAAGGGCGAGAACACGCTCGAAGCGGGCACCCCCGCCAGCTTCGAGGTGCTCACGAACGAGATTCGTGGGCTGGCGCTCAACATGCAATTGGAAAAGAGACGTGTTTAGATCAAGGACGAATAACGAAAACTGCATGACGAAGCAATGACGAAAAACAAATGACGAAACAGCGATTCCGACGTTCGTGCTTCGTCATTCATTCGCCATTTGAATTTCGACATTCGACATTCCCGCACACACCATCCGACTCCTAACCCCCGCAAGGAGAACGGCCTATGACGATTGGCGAAACAACTTACGACCGCATTAACGACTACGCCTCGGTCAAGATCAGCCTGGCCCGGCCGCACGACATCCGCAGCTGGTCGTTTGGCGAGGTGAAAAAGCCCGAGACGATCAACTACCGGACGTATCGCCCGGAAAAGGACGGCCTGTTCTGTGAGCGGATTTTCGGCCCCGAAAAGGACTGGGAATGCGCCTGCGGCAAGTACCGCGGCATGAAATACAAGGGGATGATCTGCGATCGCTGCGGCGTGAAGGTCACCCACAGCCGCGTCCGCCGCAAGCGGATGGGGCACATCGAGCTGGCCGCTCCGGTGGTCCACATCTGGTTCTTCAAGGCGATGCCCAGCCGCCTGGGGAACTTGCTTGACATGAAGACGACGAGCCTGGAGAAGGTGATCTATTTCCAGGATTACGTGGTCACCAACGCCGGCAGCACCGAGCTGGAGAAGCAGCAGCTGCTGACCGAGGAAGAATACCGCGCCGCCAAGGAGCAATATGGCGACGGCTCGTTCGAAGCCGAGATGGGGGCCGAAGCGATCCGCAAGCTGCTTACGGGCCTCGACCTGGTGAAGCTCTCAGACGAGTTGCGCAAGGACCTCACGGAAACCAATTCCAAGCAGAAGAAGAAGGACCTGATCAACCGGCTCAAGATCGTCGAGTCGATCCGCGACAGCGACAACCGTCCGGAGTGGATGGTGCTCGACGTCATTCCCGTCATTCCACCCGATCTGCGCCCGCTGGTGCTGCTCGACAGCGGCAACTTCGCGACGAGCGACCTCAACGACCTCTATCGCCGCATCATCAACCGCAACAACCGCCTGCGGAAGCTGGTCGATCTGAACGCGCCGGAAGTGATCATTCGCAACGAGAAGCGGATGCTCCAGCAGTCGGTCGATGCCCTGTTCGACAACAACCGCTGCAAGCGGCCCGTGCTCGGCAGCTCGAACCGCCCCCTCAAGTCGCTGACCGACATGATCAAGGGGAAGCAAGGCCGCTTCCGCGAGAACCTGCTCGGCAAGCGGGTCGATTATTCGGCCCGCTCGGTAATCGTCGTCGGCCCGCGGCTCAAGCTGCACCAGTGCGGTCTGCCCAAGAAAATCGCCCTGGAGCTGTATCAGCCGTTCATCATCCGCAAGCTCAAGGAGCTGGGGCATGCCGACACGATCAAGTCGGCCAAGAAGATGCTGGAGCGGAAGGACGAGGAGGTCTGGGACATTCTGGAGGCGGTGATCCAGAATCACCCCGTGCTGCTCAACCGTGCTCCCACGCTGCACCGCATGGGCATCATGGCCTTCGAGCCGCTGTTGGTCGAAGGCAACGCCATCCACCTGCACCCGCTGGTGTGCAAGGGTTTTAACGCCGACTTCGACGGCGACCAGATGGCGGTCCACCTGCCGCTGTCGATCGAGGCCCAGGTCGAGGCCCACACGCTGCTCTTGTCGACGAACAACATTTTCGCTCCGTCGAACGGCAAGCCAATCATGAGCCCGTCGCAAGACACGGTCATGGGCTGCAACTACATCACCCTGGAGCTGCCCGGCCGCAAGGGCGAGGGGATGACGTTCACCAGCGCCGCCGAAGCGGACCTGGCCCACTCGCACGGCAAGATCGACCTGCACGCGAAGATCAAGGTCCGCCTGCCGAGCTGGCAGAAGCTCAAGAGCGAAGCCGACGAGCGGCATAAGCCAGGAGCGGTCATCCAGACGACCTACGGCCGGCTCTTGTTCAACGCGATCCTGCCCAAGGGAATGGATTTCTACAACAAGGGGATGAAGTCGGGCGATCTGGCCAGCTGCATTTCCGACTGCTACCAGCTCCTGGGCCGCAAGGCGACGATCGAGCTATTGGACGCGATGATGCAGCTGGGCTTCCGCGAAGCGACCCGCAGCGGATTGTCGTTCGCCACGGACGACCTGATCACGCCGGCCACCAAGGTGCGGCACATCAGCGAAGCCGAGAAGCAGGTGATGAAGTTCAAGAAGCTCTACGAGCGGGGCGTCATCACCGAGAAGGAGCGCTACAACCAGGTGCTCGACACCTGGACCCACGCCCGCGAAGCGATCACGGGCGAAATGCGCGAGGCGATGCGGACCGACGATCGCGGCGGCAGCGGCTACGTCAACCCGGTGTATTTGATGGCCGATTCCGGCGCCCGCGGCGGCATCGAACAAATTCGCCAGCTCGCCGGCATGCGCGGCCTGATGGCCAAGCCGACCGGCGAGATCATCGAGACGCCGATCAAGTCGAACTTCCGCGAAGGGCTGACGGTGCTCGAATACTTCAGCTCGACGCACGGCGCCCGCAAAGGCCTGGCCGACACGGCCCTCAAGACGGCCGACTCGGGTTACCTGACCCGCAAGCTGGCCGACGTGGCCCAGAACGTCGTCGTCACGATGATGGACTGCGGCACCACGCAAGGCATCACCAAGGGGGTCATCTACCGCGGTGAAAAGGTCGAGGTGAAGCTGGCGGCCGCGATCACCGGCCGCACCAGCCGCCAGAGCATCGTCAACCCGATCACCGACGAGGTGATTGTGAAAGAGAACGAAATGGTGTCGCCGGAAATCGCCCGGCGGATCGAGGACCTGGGCCTGGAGCGGATTCAGGTCCGCAGCCCGATGACTTGCGAGGCGCCGCTGGGGGTCTGCCGGCTGTGCTATGGGATGGACCTTTCGACCGGAAACCTGGTCGAAGAGGGGATGGCCGTGGGCATCATCGCGGCTCAGTCGATCGGCGAGCCGGGCACGCAGCTCACGATGCGGACGTTCCACATCGGCGGGACGGTGAACACCAGCGTCGAAGAGAGCGAGACGAAAGCCAAGAAGGAAGGCATCGTCAAGTTCACGCGGATGCGGTTCGTGCAGAACGAGGAGGGCAAGAACGTCGTCCTCACGCGGAACGGCGAAATTTCGCTCCTCGACGCCAAGGGGCGCGAGCTGGAGAAATATGACGTGCCCAACGGGGCGATCCTCCGCGTCGACGAGAACCAGGCGGTCAAGGCCGGCCAGGTCCTTTGCGAATGGGACCCGCACTCGATTCCGATCCTTTCGGAAGTTACCGGCAAGGTCCGCTACGAGGACGTGGTCGAGGGGGACACGCTGCGATTGGAGAAGGACCCCAGCGGCCACTTGCGGCGGCTGATCATGGAGCACAAGGGCGAGCTTCACCCGCAGATCGTGCTCGAGGATGTCGAAGGGAAGCCGCTCGACGTGTATTACCTGCCGGAGCGGGCCCACATCGTCGTCGAGGAAGGGAAGACGGTGACGGCCGGGTCGGTGCTGGCCAAGACGCCGCGCGAAGCGGCGGGCATCACCGACATCACGGGCGGTCTGCCGCGGGTGACGGAAATCTTCGAGGCCCGCAAGCCGAAGGATCCTTCGGTAATGGCCGAGGTGGACGGGGCCGTCGAGATTCTTCAGGAGAAGCGCCGCGGCAAGCGGACGATCATCGTCAAGAGCGAAAGCGGCATCGAGCGCGAGCACCTGGTGCCGCACGGCAAGCGGTTCCTCGTGCACGCGGGCGACCACGTGAAGGCGGGCCAGGCCCTGGTCGATGGTCCGCTCGTGCCGCACGATATCCTGCGGATTTCGGGCGAAGAGGCCCTCCAGCAGTACCTGGTGCACGAAGTGCAGGGGGTGTATCGCAGCCAGCGCGTCGATATCAACGACAAGCACATCGAGGTGATCATCGCCCGCATGCTGCGGAAGGTGCGCATCGAGACAGCCGGCGACACCAACCTGCTGCCGGGGCTGGTCATGGACCGGTTCGATTTCCGCCAGGTCAACGCGAATCTCGCCAAGTGCCTGAAGATCACGCACAAGGGGGATAGCGAGTTTGCCGAGGGGTCGATCGTGCCCAAGGAGGCCCTCGAACAGGCCAACACGCAGATCGAGGCGCTGGGCGGCTCGCCGGCCAAGGGGGTCAAGCCGAAGACGGCAACGGCCAGCACGCAGCTTTTGGGAATCACCAAGGCCGCCGTGCAGTCGAGCAGCTTCATCTCGGCCGCCAGCTTCCAGGAAACGACGAAGGTGCTCACCGAGGCGGCGCTGGCCGGTAAGGTCGATCACCTGGTGGGCCTGAAGGAGAACGTGATCCTGGGTCACCTGATTCCGGCCGGCACGGGCTTTCGGCTGTTCCAGGAATCGGAGGTCCGCTATCGTCCCGAAGCGCTTCAGGCGATGCAAGCCGCGAAGGATACGGCTCTGGAGGCGGCGTTCCCGCTTCTCCAGCAGGAAGGGGCCAATGGCAATGCCGAGAAGGAGAAGGAAAAGGAAAAGGCAGCCGCCAAGGCCGCAAGCAGCTCGCTAGAGAGTTTGCTGGGAGGGAAGGAGTAATGGGACCAAAGCACCGACCGGTGGTCGGGGTGTTCCGCGAAACAAGATCGGTGAGCAAATCACCCTGACCGCTGGTCAGGGCTTTGCGTGTCGTCGCTTTGGGGTGTCCTTGACACGATCACCCCCTCGGCTAAGCTAGTGGATTCTCGACATTTCTCGGTCCGAACCCGACTGAACCGTTCATGCCCACGATCAACCAACTCGTTCGCAAGCCCCGGCGGAAAAAGCGGACGTTCAGCAAATCGCCTGTGCTGGAAAAATGCCCGTTCAAGCAGGGCGTGTGCCTGATCGTGCGCACGATGACGCCGAAGAAGCCGAACTCGGCCCTGCGGAAGATCGCCCGCGTCCGCTTGTCCAACGGCCGCGAAACGACCGTGTATATCCCCGGCGAGGGGCACAACTTGCAGGAGCACTCGATCGTGCTGGTTCGCGGCGGCCGTATCCGCGATCTGCCGGGCGTGCGCTACCACGTCGTCCGCGGCGCTCGCGACACGCTGGGCGTGGCGAACCGGAAGCAAGCCCGCAGCCGGTATGGGGCGAAGAAGGCGTAGCAGAGACAGCGAAGCACCAAAATACAAGCACCAAATCTCAAACAAATCCCAAGCACCAAATGCAAATGAACTAAACGGCCGAACGCATACGGTCATTCGAGATTCGAATTTGTTTGGTCATTGGTGCTTGGTCATTGGTCATTGAACTCAGATGGGAAAGATCACTGCCAGTTCGACGAGCCTCAAGCCCGACCCGAAGTTCAAGTCGCTTCTGGCCGGCAAGTTCATCAATTGCCTGATGCACAACGGCAAGAAGAGCGTCGCGCAGCAGGTGTTTTACGACGCCCTCGACGCGATCAAGGAAAAAATCCCCGACAAAGAGCCGATTGAGGTCTTTCACGGGGCGGTCGAAAACGTGAAGCCTTACATCGAGGTCCGCAGCCGCCGGGTCGGCGGCGCCGCGTACCAGGTGCCGATGCAGGTGAACAAGAACCGGCAGCAGTCGCTGGCGATCCGTTGGATTCTGGGGGCCTGCCGCGAGAAGAAGGGCCGCCGGATGGCGCTGAAGCTTTCGGAGGAGCTATTGGCGGCGTACAACCGCGAAGGGGCGGCGTATACGAAGCGCGAAAACGTGCACCGCATGGCCGATGCGAACAAGGCGTTTGCCCACTTTGCCTGGTAAGTTCGAATCACTTTGGGCCGCGGCGCGCAAGCATCGCGGCTTTTTCATGCGCGGAAGAGGAAGGGGCTGGGGGCTAGGGCTAGGGAGAGAAGACATGAACGAAGACGACGAGCCGCATTAGCCGGGCGCAGAAAGCGGTTGCGATCGCATTTCCCCAGCCCTAGCCCCCAGCCCTAGCCCCCTCATCTATGTCCCGCCAGATCGACAAGCTTCGAAACATCGGCATCATCGCCCATATCGACGCCGGCAAGACGACGGTGACCGAGCGGATGCTCTTCCTCTCCGGGGCGAAGCACCGCGTCGGCTTTGTCGATGACGGCACGACCGAAACCGACAGCGACGCCGAGGAGCAGGAGCGCGGGATCACGATCTATGCGGCTTGCGTGACGTTCTCGTGGAAGAACGTGACAATCAACCTGCTCGATACGCCGGGGCACGTCGATTTCACGGCCGAGGTCGAGCGGTGCCTGCGCGTGCTGGATGGGGCGGTTGTCGTGTTCTCGGCCCGCGAGGGGGTCGAGGCCCAGAGCGAGACGGTGTGGCGGCAGGCCGACCGCTACAAGGTGCCGCGCCTCGCGTTCATCAACAAGC
>JAKEHX010000253.1 GCA_022614795.1 Planctomycetaceae bacterium
GACCGACGGATTGATTGAAAGGCCGTGCCGTGCCCGACGATGACTCGAATTCGCTGCGAAAGTGCATTGAGCTCTTGACGAATCGGCTTCAGAAGTACCGCGGCAAATCACTGGGTGAACAGAACACAAAGGCCTCGCTGATTGAGCCGCTGTTGGAGGCGCTGGGTTGGGACACGCGCGACTTTGAGGAAGTTCATCGCGAGTACAAGGCGAAGCGCGCAGATCGGCCAGTGGACTACGCTCTACAATTGACCTTGAAACCCCTGGTTTTCATTGAGGCAAAGGGATTGGGAGAAAACCTGGCGGATCGCAAGTGGATCTCGCAGATTCTAAGCTACGCGACGGTTGCAGGCGTCACTTGGTGCGTGCTCACCGATGGTGACGAGTATCGCTTTTACAATGCCACTGCGCCAGTGGATGCCGAGGAGAAGTTGTTCTGCCGGATTCGCCTGAGCGACGGAGAACATGATCGCGCGTACGAAACTCTGAACTTGATCTCGCGCGCGAGTATCGAGACGGGCACGCTTCGGAACTATTGGAAATCACATTTTGTCGATCGCCACGTTCATGGCGCCCTCGCCCGGCTAATCATCGATCGCGATCGCGCGCTTATCAGGCTGCTTAGACGGCAATTGCCTGACTTCACGGCTGGGCAAATAGTCGATTCGCTTGATCGTTCGAAGATCACGGTGCAGTCGCAGCCTGCGTCAACTGTTGCCATCAGTGCGGCACAGCCCAAGGGAAGCGCGAGATTGACCAAAGGCAAAGAGAAAGGCGCCGCGCCCAAAAAGAAGCGGACGAATATCGATGTGACATTGGAGCAGATCGTCAAAGCCGGCCTGCTTTCCGCCCCGCTCAGCCTTTTCCGCAAATACAAAGGGAAGATGATGCAGGCCACTTTGCATGCCGACGGAACCGTCGAGTGTGGCGGACAACGTTACTCGTCCTGCTCGAAGGCCGCTGAGTATGCGCGCAGCACGGTCACGGGGCGTCCAATGAACACCAACGGCTGGTCGTTTTGGCAATATATGGACGCGGATCAAAAGCGAAAGGAGCTTCAGCACGCTCGTGCTCAATTCCTGAACGGCGCTCGCAGAACCTGAGAATCAGAGAAGAGGAGGCCGTACTCGGCCGGCGAGCGCATTCCGGTCAATCCTTTCTTATCCGTGTTGACGATCGCGGCCCAACCTGACTTGATTGGTCACGACGCCTTCACCTCAAACAAGAGCGGCTGGCGGGCCAGGCCGCGGATGAGGTTTTCGACCGAGATTTCGGCCATCTTCTGGCGGGTCTGGTCGGTTGCGCTGCCCAGGTGCGGGGCGATGATGACGTTGTCGAGCGACAGCAGCGGATGGCCGCGCGGCAAGGGCTCTGGGTCGGTCACATCGAGGGCGGCGGCGTAGATCTGCTTTTTTTGCAGGGCCTCGGTCAGGGCGGCCGTCTCGACGACCGGGCCGCGCGAGACATTGATCAGGATGGCGGTCGGCTTCATGCGGGCCAGGGCGGCGGCATTCATCAGGCCCGTCGTTTCGCCCGTGAGCGGGCAGCAGAGCATGACGAAGTCGGATTGGGCGAGCAGGTCGTCAAACGTGGCGTAGCGGACGCCGAGCGACGCTTCGGCCTCGTGGTCGCGGCGGCGATTGTGATAGAGGACGGACATCTCGAAGCCGCGAGCGCGGCGGGCGACCTGGCGGCCGATCCGCCCCAGGCCGATGATGCCGAGCGTCTGGCCATGGACCTCGCGGCCGAGGATGAAGCCCGGGTCGTAGCGGGTGAATGCCGGGCTGCGAGAGTAGCGGTCCCCTTCCACGAGCCGGCGGGCCGCGGCCAACAGCAGACAAAAGCCCATGTCGGCCGTAGCGCCGTCGAGAATGCCGGGGGTGTTGCCGACGGGAATGCCGCGGCGAGCTGCCTCGCCGAGGCGGATGTGATCGACCCCGACGCCGTAGTTGCTGATGACCACCAGCGACGGCAGGCGGTCCAGCAGCGGTCCATCGACGAGCGGATGGCCGTAGGTATAGAGGGCGACGATGTCGTCGCGCGTGGGGCCTTGCGTGGCCGACCAGGGAACGACCTCGACCTTGCCGGCCAGCAGCTGCTCGATTGTAGGGGCGAGCGGCATGTCGGCAGCGATGCGCGGGAGCATGTGCCAAGGTTAACGGGCTTGAGGTGAGATGGAAGCGGGCGCCTTTGGCCCTTGGGACGTTGGATATTCGACCTGGTGCCTTTCGTGGCACTCATGCACCCTACGATGTGAACAAATGGTACAAGAGTTGCAGTGGTTGGGGTGTGCGCGCGGAGCCTGCCAATTTGGCGGTCCAGCGGCACGGCTCATTCACAATTTGGTAGTTCACGAAGGGACCAATGCGAGGGGATTCGAAATGAGGTTAACGGAGGTTAACGGAACTCTCCCGTTTTCCGTTTGGTGTTAACGATCGAGGGCAATCGAGACGGAAAAACACGCGGTTTTCGCCAGCGCAGGTGAACAGAGATCGCAAAAGGCTGTTAACCAGGCGCAAGTGCTCAGTCCGTTGGGAGTTGTGGCAACAAACGGGCGAGAATGGGCCAGAAACGCTGTCAACCAGAGCACCGAGGAGCAGACTGCCAAGGTGGAAGTGGGTCAGGGTTCCCGCCTGCCAAATTGTCAGTCGTCGTCCTCGTCCTCGAATTCCGGCCCGAGGACGACCACGAGCACGAGGACGAGGAATAGGAGATCGCTGCGGGTTTGGCGCGGGACATTTCCAGAAACCCCCGATTGTTCGTTTTTTGGAAATGTTGACGCGGATTGCGTCCCCAAAAACAAGCTGATTTCGCGGCGGACATTTCCAAACGGGGCCAGCGAGTGGAAATGTCGGTTAAAGCGTTGGAGGCGTGGGAGTTAAGTGCGATGCGAAGTGTGTTTGGGAGGCGCGGGCATGGAAATGTTCGACAGGAGCGGGCGGTAAAAGATCGGGGGTGAAATATGGGAGACGATGGCATGGGCAAGTGTCGGTCACGGTGGGTCCGGGACTAAACTCGCTAACGTCGCCTGCGCGGCGGGTTAAGTCGCAAGTCGTTGCCAGATAGCGGTTTGCGGAATTTAAAGCGAGGATTTTCAGGCAATAAACCGAGGAAAGTTTAATTGCGGATTAGGACGCGAAGGTCCAGAGTCCAAAGTCATTCCGGTCCGAGGACGAGGACGAGGAGGAGGAGAACGAGGAGACTTCTTGGCAGGCAAGATGCCTGCCCCACGACACACATCACGCGGAGCGTGATGCCTACGGTGATTACTCAAACACTAAGAGGCCCAAGCCGTCGGGGCGGATGTTGACCGCGGCGGGGTGGCTGAAGGCTTGCACGCCGTGGCGCGGAATGACGCGCTGGATTTGCGCCGCCCACACGTCGCGGACCTTGGGCGGATTGGGTCCGAATTCGGCCAGCGGAATGGCCGCTTCGACCGTCCACCAATCCTGGTCGCCGGCGGCTGCGATGAACCACTGCGGGTTCCAGGTCGGATCGCCAAAGCAGCTGGCGGCGGGCCGGCCGCAGTGGTCGATCGATAGCTGCCACCAGGAGGCGTAGTCGCGATCGACGTCCAGGAGGAGGCTCACATGATCGAGCTGCGAAAGATCGCTGTCGTGCGGACGGGGCTCACGACTGGCCGAGTAATCGACCGCGGGCGCCTTCTTGCAGCTCAGGGCGACATAGAGAAACTCGTCGTCAAATGCAATTGCGGCGACGGCCGGGAGTTCGCTACCGTCAATCGCCACGCCGGCGAGCGACGCCGACTTTGCGGACTGCCAGAGACGATCGTCCAGCCGGCCGTCGAGCTTGGGCTTTTCAGGCGCGGTGACGACGGAGAGGACGCGCTTGGGGGCTGGTCCTTTGCCATCCTTGAGCCACTCCTCAGCTGCGGCAGCAGCGGACCAGATGCCATGGATATTGAGCGGAATTCCCTCGGTGAGCGGCCGGTTAGGAGCGGAGTGAGTCGCGCGACGCTGGGCCGCTGCCAGTGGAAACTGAATTCGCGGATCGGCAAAGAGCGTCGGCCGCATCCGCTCGATCTGCCGGGTGACAGCCAGAACGCGGCCCGTTCTTTGCGCGGCGGTCATGCTCGGCTGGGCGGTTTCATGCTGGGCTACGCCAGCCAAGCCGCCGGTCTGGCTGCGGTCGATCACTTCCAGCGGCGCGCCGTCCTTGTCGGTGGTCGCCGCGCTGGCCTGGGCAGCGTCCTCGCGCTGGCTGGTTGCGGCGACAAGCTGCACGGTGTAGGCCGTCGCTTTGCGATTGCGCCAGGCGACCTCGCTGCTGGCGTAGTATTGAATGAGCCACATTGCCGCCGAATCGGCCAGCGGATGCCGCGGGTAGCGAGCCATGAGCAGCTCGAATGCTTCGGCGGCTGCCTCGCTTTTGCCTGCACGATGGTAACGCTCGGCGAGCTGCCAGAGCACTTCGCCGCAGTGCCGCTCGGGCAGGCCGCTGGTCAGATTGTCGATCTGTCCGAGCCAGTTCCCCGCGGCCGCATCGCCGCTGTCGATCCGCGTCAGGAGCTGTTCGACGTTGTGCCGCTTCTGGGC
>JAKEHX010000254.1 GCA_022614795.1 Planctomycetaceae bacterium
GAGGTTGTGAATCTTTCGTAGCTGAAGTCGCCAGACTTCAGGTTTTTCCGCGGATTCGGAACTCTGGCGAGTTCCGCTACGGGATTCATTCACAACCTCTCAGTACTGTGTACCCGGTAGTTCGTGCCCAGGTTTTGTCCTTGCTGCCAGAACCGCGCATTTGCATTTCAGCGATGTCGATTCCACGCCAGGGCCAGCGGAGCACCGGCTATTCGCGAAAAGGGAATGCCAAGGACAACTCCGGCGAGCATGATGCTAGTCGATATGAGCTGCGGCGGAATCAGCCAAACGCAGATCAGGCATAGCACCACGACGACCAGGCTCCAAACGCCGATCGCCAGGCCAGCCGTTGTGATCCGAACCAGCCGCCAGCGAACCAGCGAGGATAACACCCAGATCGCGAGGATCATCTTGACGACAAGCAAGAGGCCGAGCAGCCACGGCGCCAGCGACCAGAGCAGGGCTTGCACCTGGGGGTAGAACGTGACCCACAATCCAAACAGAATGCCACAGCCAAAGAGCGTGGCAAAGCCAAAGGCGAATGCTTTTTCCAGCCAAGCGCGGCCCGTTAGCCCCATCCAGAGGCTTTCGGCGAGTCCCTTCCAGGTAAGCAGCACGGGAAGGACGACTGCGAGCAGCAGAACCAGCGCGGTCTTGGGCATGCCAGCCGCCCGCGCCGCCTGGAGGGTCGAATCGAAAAAGCCCGGCCGCACAAAGAACAGCGGCACGACGAGCAGGACTGGGATATAGGCTGCCAGCGCGCTGACCAGCGCCATCACGAACTTGCTGCGAACTAGCGCCGCGGTGGAAACAGGTCGCGTGGCGACGAAAGGAAACGACGCATTTCCCAATTGGTAGCCAACCATCGCCGCCAAACCAACCGGCAACAGCAGCAGCATCGCCAGCGGCCTGCTCGATGCGAGATCGCTGCCTGGTTCGAGCAGCACCGCGATCGCAATGAACGGAACGAGCATCGCCATGCACAGCGGGAGGAGCCAGGCGAACGCGCGGCACTCGAACCAGAGCTGCGCCCGCCCTGCGGAATGGAAAGGATGCTCGGCGGCCTTCCTCCAGGCGGCGGCCCAGGCCAGGAGCCGATTCCACTGGCGCCAATCGAAAGCATCTCCGCGGCGGGCAGCCGCGACCCCACGCAGGCAGGCAACATAGGTCAGCGGCAGAATGGCGAGGAACGTGGCTGTAGCAATCGGCTCGGGCACTTCAAAAACAGCGACCACCGCGACGATCATTCCCAGCAGCAAGGCCGACGGAATGGCGAAGACAATCGACAGCCAGTGCTGCGCCAGGGGCATCCAAGAGAGGGCCTGGCATAGCGTCAAGCCCGCAGCCAGCGCCGCGATCGGCCACACCAGCGGCACGGCGTTTCCCGTAGGCCGCATAACAAACAGAGCGACGACGAGCCAGACGCAGCCCAGAGCCAGCGAGCCCCAAATCATCGGCCAGGCCACGAGCGTGCGCGTCCGCACGGGCAAGACGAACATCGTTTTCCAATAGCCTCGCTCCTTCAGGTCCGCGCCGGTCAGGGAGAACGCAGCCGCCAGGTGAATTACGAGGCAAATGCACGGCAGCGCCAACTCCGTACCGGTATTGGGCAAGAAGGCTTCGCCTTGCGGCGTGCGGCGGAGAAAGTCAGGCAGCAGGTGCGCAGTTACCGCAGCCGCGAGCAAGTAAGCCCCTCCAATGACCAGGCCCCACCGCCAGCCGTGCCAAATCTGCCAGAACACAGCCTGAACAGGCGTGGTCATGGGAGCACCTCCTCAGCCGGGGCCGATGGCGAGCCGACCTGAGCCAGAAAAATCTCGTCAAGCGACAGGGCGTTCTGCTCGACGACTTCGGCGCCAGCAGCCGATGCGGCCAGCGTCAACGCCTCGAGCCGTCCGCTAGCCACCGCGGTCCACTCGCGGCCGCGGCCTTCCCAGCTCAAAGCGCCGCCCAGCGCCGGCGGCTGGCGGAGCTCGTTTTCGAAACGGAGCGTCAGCCGGTGATGCGACTGCTTGATTTCGTCGAGTTCGCCAGCGAAGAGCATGCGGCCCCCCTTGAGCATGGCCACGTGGTCGGAAATCCGTTCGACCTCGTCGAGCAGGTGCGACGAGAAGAGGACCGTGCGGCCTTCATCGGCAATGGTGCGGACGATCGCACCCAAAATGTCGCGGCGGACGATGGGATCGAGGCCGCTCGACGGCTCGTCCAAAAGCAGCAGCTCAGGCCGATAGGCCAATGCCACCAGCAAGCCGGCCCGTGCCTTCTGCCCTTTCGAGAGCGTTTTCACCTTGGCAGCCGGATCGAGCGCAAACTGCCGGCGGAGATCTTGCGCGTACGCTTCATCCCAAGTGGGATAGAATGCCCGCATGTACCGCATCAGCTCATCGACCCGCATCCAGCCCGGCAGATCGCCTTCCTCGGACAGGTAGCCGACGCGCGACAGCACGCCGACCGGGTCTTGGACCGGATCAAGGCCCAGCACGCGGACCGTGCCAGCTTGCGCCTTGAGCAGGCCCAGGAAGTGCCGGATCAGGGTTGTCTTCCCCGCGCCATTGGCGCCGACCAGGCCAAACACAATCCCTCGCGGAACGGCTAGGCTCACGTTGTCGAGCGCGCGCTTGGCGCCAAACCGGCGCGTTACGCCGCGAAGTTCGATCACGTGGTCGGGTGAAGGGAAACTGTTGGCAAGCATGGCGTCATTTCTCCTTGCTGCGCGACGCCCCAGCCTCGGCCGGCTGCATGGCTTCGCTGCGCTCGTGAATCAGCTCGATGAGCGTGTCGGTATCGATGTTCATCTGGCGGGCTTCCGCCAACAGGGCGTCCACTCGCTCGGTGACGATCTTCATTCGCTCGCGGCGGGCCAGCGGCGAAGTCGTGTCGGAAACGTAGGTGCCCGCCGTCCGCCGCTTGGTAACGATTCCCGCCAGCTCCAGCTCGCGATAGGCCCGCGCCACCGTGTTGGGATTGACGAGCAGCCGCTCGGCCAGCGTGCGAATGGGGGGCAGCTCCTCGCCCGCCGCCAGTCGGCCCGACGCCACGAGGTATTTCACCTGGTTGACGATCTGCAAATAGATCGGCACGCCGTCGTGAGAGGAGATGTGAATTTGCACGGCTTACAGGGCGGAACGAGCATCAGTCTCTTGTATTAGTTCAATAGTACAAAGGCCGCGGCGGTTGTCAACAGGCAGAAACGGCGCCGGCTCGCGGCGACGAAGTGCGATGGGCCAGACGCGGCGTTTGACCGGCGCGCAGCGATAGGACACAATCCTCCGCAGAGTCTCCCCGCTTTCTGCCGGAGTTTGAACGTCATGAGGGCCGCCAGGTTTTTCGTCCCCTGCATCGTTGTCGGCCTGATGGGCGCTGCATGGCTGCCGATGTCCGCATTTGCAGCCGAACCGCCAGGCCGGCCGAACATCGTCATGATCGTCAGCGATGACCAGGGCTGGACCGATTACGGCTTTATGGGGCATCCGCACATCCAAACGCCGCACCTTGATCGGCTGGCGGCACAAAGCGTTACATTCACCCGCGGCTATGTGCCGTCGAGCCTTTGCCGGCCGAGCCTGATGTCGCTGATCACGGGGCTCTACCCGCATCAGCACCTGGTGACGGGCAACGATCCGCCCAAAGGAACCGACCGCAACCTGATCCTGAAGCACGTCCGCCGGCTGCCGACGCTCCCCAAGCTGCTCGCGGAAAAGGGTTACGTCAGCTTTCAAGCGGGCAAGTGGTGGGAAGGGAACTACTCCGAAGGGGGCTTCACGGCCGGCATGACGCATGGCGATGTAAAGCGCGGCGGCCGGCACGGCGACGAGGGGCTCGCGATCGGCCGGCAAGGCAATCTGCCCGTGTACGACTTTCTCGGGGCTCACCGCGGCCAGTCGTTTTTCATTTGGTACGCCCCCATGCTGCCGCACGCCCCACACACGCCTCCCGAGCGGCTGCTGGCGAAGTACCGCGACAAGACCGAGTCGCTTCACATCGCCCGCTACTGGGCAATGTGCGAGTGGTGGGACGAGCAGTGCGGCGAACTCTTGGGCCATCTCGACAAACAAGGGCTCGCCGAAAACACGCTGGTCGTCTATGTCACCGATAACGGCTGGATTCAAAACGCCAACAATCAGCAGTTCGCGCCCCGCAGCAAGCGTTCGCCCTATGAAGGGGGCATTCGCACGCCGATCATGCTCCGCTGGCCGGCGCGACTCAAACCGCGGCGCGACGAAGCCACGCTCGTCAGCTCGCTCGACCTGACGCCGACGATCCTGGCGGCTTGCGGTCTTTCGCCCACCAAGGAAATGTCCGGCCTCGACCTGCTCGACGTTGCCGCCGGCCAGCCGAGCGGGCGGGACACTCTCTTTGGCGAGATCTACCAGCACGACATTCCGGACATAGACCAGGCCGAGCCGGGGCTCATGTTTCGCTGGTGCATCCAAGGCGACTGGAAGTTGATTCAGTCGGCCGACGGCAAACGGCGCGAGCTTTACAACCTCAAGGCCGACCCGCGGGAGGAGAAGGACCTTGCCGCGGCCGAACCGGAGCGGGTGAAGCTGCTGGCCGCGAAGATCAAGCCGTGGCAGTAGCTACGCTGCCCGCCGGAATCGCCCGTGCTCCAGGAAGTGTTGCACCTGCTCGGCAGTTTCGCGCCGCCAGAGAAGCGACGAGTGCAACCCCGGAAGCGTAATGTGGTCGGTTTCGCATCCCAGGTGCGTGCTCGGTTCACGGACGAGAAAGTCCGTCGCTGCGGCAATCACCCCCAGCTCCGGAACTTGCGGCAGCGGCAGGCGGCACACGAGGCTGTCCTCGAAGTCAGCCAGTTGCACCAGCGGCGGGCAAATTCGCCCCAGCCACGGCGCCAGCCACGTTGCGACGTGCGAGCCACGATTCGGCGGGGCGACCATCACTAGCCGTCCCAGCCGCTTCGGCTGGAATTCAGACAAGGCCAGACGCGTGATGATGCCGCCCATGCTGTGCGTGACAAGATGAATCCGCTCCGCCCGCTCCTCCAAGCCCTTGATCAGGGCCGCCAGTCGCTGGCTGTGCCGCTCGATGGGGGACCAGAGGCTGGAATAGCCCCAATTAATGACCTGGCTATAGGCGCGGCGCAGCACGCCGGCCAGAGGCGCCATCACCAGGTGATTGGCGGCCAGCCCGTGGACCAGGACCACGGCATCGCGCGAGGTGGTAGCGTGAATCATGTTGCAAATCGACAGCAAATATCGCGCCCGCTATCCAATTCTAGTTCGGATATTCATTCCGGCTAGTTCAATCCTCATCAAAGCTCTGAACTTGATCAGGATGGAATTGCTGTGCTCCTGTAGCTTCGCCAAAGGCGTTACGGACGAGCCAGTAGACAACCCGAACTCTGGCGAGTCCGGCCATTTTCTCCTGATCACCCCGACCACTGGCCGGGGCTTTGACCGGTTATCGGTTCCGCCGGACTGCGGTAAACTGGCTATCCCTACCGCAGGAGCGAACATGCCCGTAACCGCCGAGAGACAGCTCATCCGCGTCGGCCATAGCCCCGATCCGGACGACGCCTTCATGTTCTATGCCCTGGCCAAGGACCAGATGGACACTGGCCGCTTCCGATTCGAACACGAGCTGGTCGATATTGAAACGCTCAACCGCCGGGCCTTCGCGGGGGAGCTGGAGCTGACCGCCCTGAGCCTGCACGCCTATGCCTTCCTCGCCGACAAATACATCCTGTGCACCTGCGGCTCCAGCATGGGGGACAATTACGGACCGATGGTCGTCGCCCGCGAGGCAAGGCCAATTGAGTGGCTCCGCGGCAAAACGATTGCCGTGCCGGGAACGCTGACGACGGCGTTTTTGTCCCTGTCAATGTGCCTCGGCAAAAACGCCTTCCAGCACGTCGTGGTCCCGTTCGATCAGATTCTTGACGTCGTGGCGGCGGGCGAACACCAAGGCCGGCCGATCGACGCAGGGCTCATCATTCACGAGGGGCAGCTGACTTTTGCCGACCAGAACCTCGCGCTGATTGTCGATTTGGGCCGGTGGTGGATGGCCGAAACTGGCTTGCCGCTGCCGCTGGGGGCCAATGGCATCCGCCGCGATCTGGGGCCGGAAGCGATCCGCGAGGTCAATCGCCTGCTCAGGGAGAGCATTCGTTACGGACTCGCGCACCGCAAGGCGGCTCTCGATTACGCCCAAACGTACGGCCGCGGGCTTGACCGGGCAAAGGCCGATACCTTTGTGGGCATGTACGTCAACGACTGGACGCTCGACTTCGGCCCGCGCGGGCGCGAGGCAGTGCGCGAACTGTTGGCCCGCGGGCACCTCTCCGGCATAATCCCCAAGCTGGTCGAACCAGAGTTCGTCGCCTAAAGTAGCGGCATGGACCTCTATCAGCCGCCGCGGCCGGAAAAGCCTGATTTCGAGCCCAAGCCGGCGGGCTCGTTCCTCTGGTGGCTGATCGTCGCGTTCAGCGGACTATTGCTGCTGGCGGTCGTCGCCTTCCTGGCCACGCCCGTGCTCTGGGTGGCCTTCGCGATTGCCCTGATTATCGCACTGCAATACCTGCTCTGGGGCTGGTGGTTCGAGCGGATTTACCGTTCGCAGCCGCCGGAGGAGTAGTTACTCGCCGATCTTCCAGAGGTGCTTGGCCCCGCGGAGATAAAGGCCCGCTGCATCCGCGGCCGGCGAGCCGAAGAAGGGCTCACCCAACTCCGCGGAGTGGACCAGCTCGCCCTCGCGCTTGCCGAGCTTCACGACAAGGCACTGGCCGTCCTGGTTGCACGCATAGAGATGTTCGCCGGCAATGAGCGGCGTGGCCCAGAACGTCCCCTTGAGGCGCAGCTGCCAGGCGACGTCGCCGTCCTGCTCGTCACCACACACGAGGACGCCCGCCTTGTTGAGGGCGTAGACGCGGCCGCCGTGGACGATTGGGCTGGAGTTGCCCAGGCCCAGCTTGTTCGACTCCCACAGGAGCGAGGGGCTGGTCCCGGCTGATGTGGTTTCCAGCGCCGTAATGCCGGCGGCTGGTATGAAAATCCGTCCGCCGGCCGTCATGAGCGAGGGAATGCCCGCGCATTTAGCGTCGAATTTCCAGAGCTGTTCGCCCGACTTGGGATCGTGGGCGGTGATGCCATCGGCCGATTGGAGCAGGGCCGCGGATTTGCCATCGGCGGTCTTCAGAATCGCGGGCGAGACCCAGTTGGCGGCGTGCGGCCGGTCGATCCGCCACCGATTCTGGCCGCTAGCCACATCGAGACCAGCCGCAAACGAATCCCCCTGGCTTTCGACCTGAACCACCACCGTGTCGCCGACCACGAGCGGCGAGCTGGCCATGCCGACGTCGTTGCCTGCCTTGGGATAGTCGTGCCCCAGACCACGATACCAGAGCAGGTTCCCGTCCAGGTCGAGGCAAACCAGGTCGTTGGACGAAAAGAACGCGAAGATCCGCTGGCCGTCGCTCGCCGGCGTGGGGGCGGCATTGGCGCTGGTCGGATGGTGGAACGGCCGCCCCGTCGCCCAGACCTGCCGGTGCCACAGCTCCTTGCCGCTGGCGGCGTCGTAGGCCAGCACATGCAGCCGGTCTTCGTGCACCGGGCCGGAGCTGGCGGTGACGATCACGCGCTTGCCGACGACGATCGGCCCGCTGACGCCGCGGCCGGGCACGGGCACTTTCCAGGCGACGCCTTCGTCCGGGCTGAACTCCGTTAGCAGCTTCGCATCGGTCGCCACCGGATTGTTCTCGCTGCCGCGGAACTGGAGCCAATCGGCGGCGAGAAGGAAGGGGAGGAGGGCGAGGATCGCGAGGTGGAGCTTTGACATGAGAGCGATTGGTAAAAATGTCGACTGTCGAAATCTGAATGACGAATGAATGACGAGTTTTTCAATGACGAATGTCCGAATCGAATTGCCGCGCTTGAGGCGGAGACTTTCGGATTTCGGATTTCGGATTTCGACATTCGGAATTGATTCGTCATTTGAATTTCGTCATTCGTCATTTGAATCTCAGGGCCACCTTCTGCCCCGGCCGGTCCTGCGCCAGGATCGCAGTGCCGATGGCGTCGCAAACGCGCAGCTGAAAGGCCCAGTCCTGGGCCCACACCTCGGTCTGCTCGTTCTGGCAAAGCTTGAGCAGGATCGTGTTCCTGCCCCGCTTGAGCGTCCCCTTGGCGATGTACTGGTCCACCAGTTCGTTGGCATGATAGACGTGCGTCGCGCCGATCAGCTCGCCGTTGAGCCAGACTTTGCTGGCGTTGCTCGTTCCCATCCGCAAGTCGCAGGGTTGTTCGCGGTCGGCGACGAACTCGACGTAGGCATATGCAATTGCTCCCTTGTGATTCGCGAGGACTTTGTTGAGGTCGACGCGGCCGAATTCGTCGGCGGTCACGTGCGTCAGCCAGCGGACCTTTCCCTTTTGCCCTTCAAGTTCCGCGGACAATTCAACCACTTTCTCCGGCGGATACGCGACGTCCCAACCACGGTCGTCGATGTTGTCAAACGGGCCGATCAGCTTCCACTGGAGCACGAATCCCATGTGCGCGGCGATGTCGGGCGACTGCCCGAGTTCCTTAAGTTTCGCCGAGGAGCTTTTGATCTGGTCGAGGTCGCGCGCGTGCCGGAAGGCCCGTTTATGAAGCTCAATCGACTTCGGCTTTTCGGTGGATTTCGCAGCGGTTGCCAGGAGCTGGGCCACGGCGTCGCGCCGCAGCTCCAGGCTCGGATCGTCAAGCAGCGTCGGAATCAGCCGCTGCTCGGCGGTTGGATCGACGCCGGCCACCAGCTCATAGGCCAGGCGGCGACCGCGGGGGGAGTGTTTCGTTTCGGCCAGGAACTTCTCGAGGTCGGCCTTGGGCAGCTTGCCGGCGAGCGTGGCCCGCTGAGCCACCGATTCCGCAGCGACGCGCAGCCAATTAGTCGCGATCGGATTCGCGCCGTCCATCGCCGCCAGAATCTGCGGCAGATCGCTCGCCTCGGCTTGGGCGAGGGCCTTGGCAGCAGCCACCGCTTCGCCGTGTCCCTTGCCTTCCGCAGCGACCGCGCGAATCTTGGCCAGGGGCTGCAAAAGGTCTGCGGCCGTGGCGGCGCTCGATAGCACCGCCAGACCAAGTACGTAAGCCAGCGCTGGGCGCGCGGCGAGCAAGCGGCTCATGGGAGGATGCCTCAAACGCGTGAGTGGAAGGTGGGCCGAGCAGGGAGGGATCTTCGGCAGGAGCGTGAATTGTAGTCAACCTCGCCGGGACAAGCGACAGGTGTTTTAGCCAGCGCGCTTATGCGTGGCGGGTCGCCGCGCGGAAAGGTAAAACACCGATGCCTTGCCCAGCCACGATCGAACTTTAAGGAGACACCCATGTCCAGCACTTCCCCACGCCCTTCAACCGGCTGGTCTCGTCGCGAACTGATTGCCTCCGCCGCTGCGATTGCCGGCGGCGCCGCGCTGCTCGCGGACCTATCAGCCCAGGACAACCCCGCGGCCAACGTGGCAGACCGCGGCTCCGATCTTGCGATCAAGTCGCTGCGCGGCTTCCGCGTCGGCACCAAGGCCTATCTGAAGGTCGAAACCAACAAGGGAATCACCGGCTGGGGCGAGATCACCGGTCTGGATCCGAAAGTCGCGATCGCACTCGCCGAGTCGCTGTTCGAGCTGCTCAATGGCGAAAACCCGACACGAATCGAGCACCTCTGGCAGAAGCTCTATCGCTCGCATCGCGACATGCGGCGCGGACCGTTCATGACGCACGTCATCGCGGCGATCGACGTGGCCCTGTGGGACATCACCGGCAAGGCGTGGGGCGTGCCCGTCTATCGCCTGCTCGGCGGGCCGACGCGCGACAAGCTCCGCCTCTATCCGCACGCCAAGGCCCACAAAACCGGCACCGGCGGACCCCATCCCTATTCCGGCAATCCGGACGAGGTGCAGCGGCTGGTCGACATGGTCAAGCAAACGCGGGAGCGGGTTGGCAAAGACGGCACCGTGATGTTCGATGCCCATTGTGCAGTGCCTCCCGCGATGTTGATTCAGCTGGCAGCCGCGATCGAGCCGTACAATTTGCTGTTCATCGAAGAGCCGGCCGTGCCCGGGAACATCGAGGTCTTCAAGCGGCTGAAGGAGCAGATTCGGATTCCGCTGGCGACAGGCGAGCGCGACCGGACGATCTGGGGGATGCTCCCCTATCTGCACGAGCGGTGCATCGACATCCTTCAGCCCGATTGTGCCCACACCGGCGGCATCTCGCAGATGAAGAAGATCGCGACGCTGGCCGAGGCGTACTTCGTGCCGCTTGCCCCGCACTGCACGTGCAGCGAACTGGGCCTCACGGCGAGCCTGCACGCCTCGTTCGCCGTGCCGTTTCTGCTGGTTCACGAGGCCTATCTCGACGGCCATCTCATGCCCCCCGGCGTCGCCCGCAAGAACTGGGAGGTTGACGCCGCCGGTTACGCCTCGCTGCCGCAGGGGCCGGGTCTAGGTGTCGAGATCGACGAGTCGCAATTCGACAAAGTAAATGCCGATCCCAAGCGGCAATTCAAATGGCCCGTGCCGACGTTGCTCGATGGGGCGGTGCGGGATTACTAGTTAAGCGAAGAAAGATTGTAAATATCAGCAAACGCTGATATGTTCTTGAGCGTTGGAATCACTGGCAGACGTTCCTTGGTGCCGACATGCTACGCCTTGCCCGCTCACCATTGTCGCGCCGCTCCTTGCTCGAAGCCGCAGGCGCGGGCCTTTTTGGCCTGTCGTTGCCGCGGCTGCTTGAGGCAGAAGCAACGGTCAAGTCGCACCCGGCGCGGGCCAAATCGGTCATCTTTCTGATGCTTTTTGGCGGGCCAAGCCAGCTCGAGACGTTCGACCTCAAGCCCAGTGCCCCAAGCAAGATCCGCGGCCCATTCAGCCCCACCGCCTGCAAAACGCCGGGCCTTTTGATCAGCGAATGCTTGCCGAGATTGGCAGGATCAAGCGACAAGTTCTGCGTCGTCCGAACGATGGGGCACCCCTACAACGACCACAGCGGCGGGGCCCACTACATTCAAACCGGCAAGCAATGGCCGATTCCGATCGGCGGCGGCTTCAACGCCACGCCCCGCGACTGGCCCAGCATCGGCTCGGTCGTCGAATACGTGAGCCAGCACCATCCGCGAGTTTTCGCAGCGGTTCGGCAGGAGCCTCGACCTTCCGCGGCCGGCGCGAACCTCCCGGCCTACGTCGTCGCTCCCAACTTCCTCGGCCGCTTGCAGGAATACTCGATCCAGCTTCGCCGGCCGGGAGAATACGCCGGTTGGCTCGGCCGCGGCTACGACCCGCTGACGACGACGGTTGACAAGCGGGACAAGAAAGACAACCCGTACATCCGCCCCTGCACCGACGATGAGCTGAACTACCAGATTCAGGGCCTGGCACTTCCCGCGGAGCTGACGCTCGACCGCGTCGCGCGCCGGCAGACGCTCTCCCAACAGCTCGACGAGCAGCTCCGCTCGCTGGACGCCGTCGCACAGTTTGCCGCGCTCGATAACTTCCAGGCCCGGGCATTTTCGCTGGCCACCTCGCCGGAAACGAAGCAGGCGCTCGACATTCGCCAGGAACCGGCCGAGCTCCGCGATAAGTACGGCCGGAACCTCTTCGGCCAGTCGGTATTGCTCGCCCGCCGGCTAGTCGAAGCGGGCGTGCGGTACGTCACGGTCCACTTCGACTGCCCCGACGGATACGGCTGGGATTCACACATCCACAGCGACGAGGTGAAATCGCACCTCTTGCCGGCGCTCGACAATGCCCTGGCCTCGCTGCTGGATGATCTTTCGACCCGCGGCCTGTTGGATGAAACGCTCGTCGTCTGCCTGGGCGAAATGGGCCGCACGCCGCAAGCCACCGACCGCTGGGGCCGCGGCCACTGGAGCACACTATTCCCTGCCGTGCTCGCGGGCGCGGGAATCCGCGGCGGCACTGTGTATGGAACAAGCGACAAGGACGCCGCCTATGCGCTCGATCATCCGACCAGGCCCGAAGATCTGGCCGCGACGATTTATCACGCCCTGGGGATCGACCATCACCTGCAACTGCCCGACGCAGCAGGCCGGCCAGTCTCAATCGTCGAAGGGGGCCAGCCGCTTCTGTCGCTGTTTGGCTAGCCACATGTAGCGGAAAAGCGCCAGAGTTCCGGCCATTTCCGCCGCCGGAAGTCTGGCGACTTCCGCTACGTGCCAAGTGCACGGTCCAGATCGTCCCGCAGGTCCTCAAACGCTTCCAGGCCCACCGACAGCCGAATGAGCCCGTCGGTAATGCCGTGCGCCGCGCGGGCCGCGGAATCGTAACTGGAGTGCGACATCAATACAGGCTGCGAGATCAGCGACTCGACCGCCCCCAGGCTTACGGCGAGCTGAAAGAGCTTAGTCGATTCGCACACGCGCTTCGCCGCCGCCAGGCCGCCAGGCACTTCGATTGTCAGCATCGCCCCAAAGGCCCCGTCCATCTGTCGCCGGGCGAGCTCATGGCCCGGATGCGCCGCCAAGCCGGGATAGAGGACGCGGCTGATGCGAAAATCGCCGGCGAGCCACTCCGCCAACAACAGTGCCGTGCGCGACTGCTCGCGGACCCGCAGCTCCAGCGTTTTGAGGCCGCGGCTGGCCAGAAACGCCTCGAACGGCCCCATCACCGCCCCGGTCGCGTTTTGCAGGAAATAGAGCCGATCGAAGAGGCCCTTGTCGCGGACCACGAGCGCCCCGCCCAGAAGGTCGCTATGGCCGCCGAGGTATTTTGTGGCCGAGTGCATGACGATGTCGGCCCCCAGCTCCAGCGGCCGCGTGAGCACTGGCGAAGCGAATGTGTTGTCAATCCCCATCAATACGCCGCGGCGCTTGGCGATTGCCGCGACGGCGGCCACGTCGGTGATCGACATCTGCGGGTTGCCGGGGCTCTCGATCCAGAGCATCTTCGTATGCGGAGTAATCGCCTTCTCGAAGGCGGCGAGGTCGGTGCTGGGGGCGAGCGTCACCTTCACGCCGACGCGATCGAGCACCTTGTGCATCAGGCGATAGGTGCCGCCATAGATGTCGCTCCCCGCCACGACGTGATCGCCCGGCCCAAGCAGCATCATCGCGCAGTGTGTTGCCGCCATGCCGGTGGCGAAGGCGAGCGCGTAGCCGCCCCCTTCCAGGTCGGCCAGCGTCCGCTCGAAGGCTTTCCGCGTCGGGTTGCCGCTGCGGGAATAGTCGAACTCGCCCCACGTTCCCGCCCCGGGCTGGACGAACGTGGAAGTGACGTGAATCGGCGGCACGACCGCGCCCGTTTGGGGGTCGCACTCCTGGCCGACGTGAATCGCTCGGGTCCTGAATTGCATGGCAGGCCAATTTCTGATTTAGGATTTCAGATTTCAGATTTCAGATTTCGGAAACTCTAAGTCTGAAATCTGATCTGAAATCAAGCTTCAAGCGCCTGACGAAGATCTTCAATCAAATCCTCGGCGTTTTCGATACCGCACGACAGCCGGATCATGTTGTCCGGAATGCCGAACCGCTGGCGGTCCTCGGCGGATACTTCGTAGTAGCTCATCACCAGCGGCTGCTCGATCAGCGACTCGACGCCGCCCAGGCTGGGGGCAATGCGGGCCAGCTTCGTGGCATCGACCACGGCGGCCGTCTCTTTCCAATCGGCGCCGCGGACCAAAAACGTCACCAGGCCCCCAAAGCCGCGCATCTGGCGGCGGGCGATGTCGTGGTACGGATGCGACGCCAGGCCCGGGTAATAGACCTTCTCGACTCGCGGGTGGCCCGCCAGAAACTCCGCCACCGCCTGGCCGTTGGCGTTGTGCCGCTGCATCCGCAGCTCGAACGTCTTGAGTCCTCGCTCCAACAGGTAAATGTTGTGCGGCGAATTGATCGCCCCCATGATCCCCCGCAGCTTGCGCACCGGCTCGAGCTGCTCGCGGCTGCCGACAATCACGCCGGCCAAAAGGTCGTTGTGCCCGCCGAGGTACTTTGTCGCCGAATGCAGCACGTAATCGATGCCATATTTGAGCGGCTGCACGTTATAGGGCGTGGCCAGCGTGGCGTCGATCAGCGTCTCGACGCGATGCTGGCGGCCGAGATGGGCAAACTGCTCCAGATCGACGACGCTCAGATGCGGATTGGTCGGCGACTCGCTCACCAGCAGCTTCGTCCGGGAATTGATCGCGGCCGCCATTGCGGCATAGTCACACGCCTTCACCTGCCGAGTCACCACGCCGAACCGCGAAAGGTGCTTAGCACAGAACTCTCGGCTGCGGTGGTAGCACTCGTCGAAGAAGACGACCTCGTCGCCAGCGTTGAGCTTCGTCATCAAGAGGCCGACGATCGCCGCCATGCCGCTGGCATAGAGAACGGCGTCTTCGCCCCCTTCCAGGGCGGCCAGCTTCCTCTCGACCACCTTCTCGCCGGGGTTGCCGTAGCGGCCATATTCCTCGCGGTCCTGCTTTTGCTCAATGTAGTCGATGACCGCCTGCGTGCTGGCAAAGGTGTAGGTCGAGGCGCACACGATCGGATCGGTGATCGCGTGGGCGGCCTTCTGGCGGGCCTCGCCGGCATGCACAGCCAGCGTCGAAAGGCCGGGCTCGCGGGGCGCTGATTTTGATGAAACGGGCTCGGACGAAGGCTGAGTCGAAGCGGACATGGCGCGGAAGCTCCCAGGCGGATCGTGAGGACTTGCCGGGCCGGCAGGCTCTTCGCGCCACAGCACTCGTCCACCAGGAGCGAGCTTCCGATCAGAAGTTCCGACCAGCAGGCAAGCGGGAGGTGTCAGCCTCCCGATGGCTTGGCAATGCTCAGCAAGGGTCGAAACAGGTGATGGCTCTTTAGCAGTGAAGGCTGCAAGCGGCCGCAAATCCCTTGTGTCCAAACTATACCTTGGCCGCGTGGTTGCCGCAAGCGACGGCGGTGCACCGACGCTGGCAGCGTCGGCCACGGTCATTCAATCGAAAGTGCAAAATCCCCCGTCATATCCCGCCAGACCGAGTGGATGTGATTGGCCTGATTGCCAGCCGAGTCTTGCTGATTGTTGACCAGCTCGATCAGGAACGTCGGGCCCTGAATGCGGTAGTAATGGCCGATCCCTGGCTTGTCGGCCCCGGCCCAGGCGAAATGGACCTGACCCAGCCCTTCGCGGTCGATCGCCTCCATCCGGAGCTTGGCCACGTCGACCGGCAGGTTGTTCGCATACTCCTCGATCAGCGACTGCAACAGGCTCCGCTGCTGGCCGGTCAGCTTCTCGGCGGCGATTCCGGCGGGAGCGTCCTTGGGGGGCTGCGGCTCGCCGGCGGCGCGAACCTCGCCCAAGGCCTTGTCGGCAATGATCGCGACCTTCCGCTGGTCCGCGGAAAGCGACGCCAACAGATCGAAGGCCAGCGTCTCCTCTTTGGCCAGCACGCGCGTCCCCTTGGTGATCGATGGGATGTTCTCGTTCATCACGTTCGCCGGGTTGGCACACAGGGCGGTCGGCGTCGAGGAAATGACGTTCCCCTTCTCGATCACGAAGTTGAGCGACAGGTGATGCCCCTCGATCGACAGACCCCAGCGGCCGTCGGCCGTCGGCTGGCCGAAGATGGCGAAGTAGTAGCGCTCGGCATCACGGAGCGGCCCGCTTTTCCCCTTCTGAAGCTCGGCAAGCAGGCTTTCCAGCTCCATGATCTTCGTCGCCTTGCCATAGCCGGCTTCACTCAGCACGACCTTGAGGAGGGCATGAGCCGCCTTCCGCTGGGCCTCGTTCATGTGGCGGATTTGCAGCCCCTCGCGCTCCTTCCCTTCGCCTTCCAGCGGAATGAAGTGCCAGGCGACGCGCTTGGGGTCGCCGTATTCGAGCGTGGCCGATTTCTGCTGCTTTTCGTCGAGCGCGGCCAGGAACGCCTTGGCGGCGGTCGTGGCTTCCTCGCCGGTGCGAGCCAGCTTGAAATAGGACCAGACGCTGGTGGCTGCGAGTGCAACAAAGAGCAGGGAGGCGATGACTGGGCGACGCATAGTGGGGCGACGCATCGGGGTGGCTCCTGCAAGGAGGCGGTGGGCAGAAGCGAGCAGTATAGCCGCGTCGCGCTGGCGATTTCAATGCGCGTGGCGGTTCGGATCGCGGTCGTGGTGCTGCTGATTGATGTGGACGTGCAAGCGCGGCCGCGCGCGGAAGAGCTTATCCCAGCCGGCGTCGGTGATCGTGCCGCCATCGACGTAGAGCGATTGGAGGCGCTCGATCGAGCCCAACTCGGCGAGACCTGCGTCGGTGATCGGCACGTCGATCAAATGCAGCCGCTCGATGGCAGGAAAGCGGGCCAAGCTCTTCATTCCCGCGTCGGTGACCAGCGAGCTGCCGAAGCGGAGGCTCTCCAATTTCGGCAACTCGGCGAGCAGCTCCAGGCCGGCATCGTCGAAGCGCCCTTGCGGCAGGTTGAGAATGCGCAGGGTCTTGATCTTGGAAATCTCGCGGAGCGACCCGTTGCCGATGCCGCGTCCCCGGATTCGAAGGTGCTGAAGATTGGGCAATTCCGCGAGTGCCGCGATACCGGCCTCGTGGAACTCGCTATCGGCATTGTCGAGCAGCAAATCAGTCAGATTCGTCAGTTTGCCCAGAGCGACCAGATCCTGGTCGCCGAGCAGCTCCCGCTCAACCAGTATCCGCGTGCTTTCGCCGCGCTCGATCGCGGCCATTTGCTCGGTGAGTCTCGGCTCGGCCAGCTGCTCAGGCGCGCTCATAGTGCCGGCAGAAGGCGCCGGTGCGGGCGATTGGCGGCCGCAGCCTGCCCAAAGAACAAGGGCGGCAGCCGCGAGCAAATACTGGTGGAGGGGCACGAGCTTTCGCATGGCATCCCGAGTGTTTTCCGCGGGGAGCTATTGCCGCGGGCGGCCCGTGACCGGATACAGCGGATCGTTGAAACCCTTGCCGCTGTGTTCGCCAGGGGGCACGAGCCGATCGACAAATGCCTCATCGTCCGCGTTGATGGAGACGGCCAGCGCGGCCAGGTTGTCGTCGAGCTGCTCCATGGTTCGCGGGCCGAGAATCACCGAAGTGATGATCGGGTTGGCCAGGCACCAGGCGAGCGCGAACTGCGAAGGCGCGGCCCTCTTCGCCCGGCAATGGTCGGCGATCTGCTGCGAGATCACTAGGCTCTCATCGCGCAGCTCCGCCTCGCGCAGGCGCTTGTCGTTGCGGGCGGCCCGGCTCCCCTCGGGGAACGCTTCGCCCGGTTTGTACTTGCCGGTCAGAATGCCGCGGGCCAGCGGGCTGTAGGTGACGACGCCGAGCTTGTGCTCGCGGCACAGCGGCAACAGCTCCACTTCGATGTCGCGGTTCACGAGGTTATAGAGCGGCTGCACTGCGGCAAAGCGCGCTAGTCCGAGCCGATCGCTGGTCCAGAGCGCCTCGCACACCCGCCAGGCCCGAAAATTCGAGCAAGCGGGATACACGATCTTGCCGTGGCGCACGGCGTCATCCAGGAACCGCAGCGTCTCGTCGATTGGCGTGTCGTAATCGGGGGCGTGGACGTAGTAGAGGTCAATATGGTCGGTCGCCAACCGCGTGAGACTCGCATCGAGCGCCTGACGCATGTGCAGGCGGCTGGCGCCCCAGTCGTTCGGTCCGTCACCCATCTTGTGCCGGCCTTTGGTCGCAAGCACGACGCGGTCGCGCCGTCCGGCTAGAGCCTGGCCGACGATCTTCTCCGATTCGCCGGTCGAGTACATGTCGGCCGTATCAACGAAGTTGATGCCGGCGTCGAGGGCCTTGTGGATGATCCGCGTGGAATCGGCGGCGCTGGTGGGGCCGCCGAACATCATCGTGCCCAGGCAGAGGGGCGAGACGCGAACGCCGGTGCTGCCGAGAAGGCGGTGCATAGCGATTTCAGATTTGGGATTTCAGATTTCAGATTTGAGATGCCAGCTTCTGACCACTCACCACTCACCGACTCACCACTCACTTGCCCTGCACACAGTACAAATTCTTCTCCGTCCGTATAAAAAGGGCACGCTCGCCCACAGCATAGGACGCCAGCGTCCGCTCTTCGAAGCCGGCGTCAGCGATCTTGACGAACCTCTTGCCGGGACGGAGAACGACTGCCGGGCCATCCTCGCTTTGGAGATAGATTTTGCCGTCCGCATGAACGAGCGACGACGAGAAATTGCCGCCGATCCGCCTTTGCCAGTGCTGCTTGCCGGTGCGGGCATCGACGCAGGTGGCGACCCCCCTGTCGGAGACCATGTAGAGTTCGTCACCCACCAAGAGCAGCGACGGTGTGTGCGGGGCGCCTTCGTTGAGCGACCAGGCGACGTGCGTCTCGGTTACGTCGCCGCTGCCGGGCCGAATCGCCAGGACGCTGGGCGAGTCGTAGCCCGTGCTCAGGAAGACGAGGCCCAGGCCAAAGACTGGCTTGGGAATCACGGAGTAGCCGTCGTGATGCACGCGCCAGATTTCGCGGCCAGTGGCGGGGTCCAGCGCGTTGACTACGCCCGACCCGGGGCAGATGACTTGCGTCTTGCCAGCCGCCTCGATCGCAGTGGGCGTGCAGAACGAAAACTTCTTGAGTGGATCGCCAGGCCGCTCGAAGCGCCACGCTTCCTCGCCGCTCGCCGCATCGAGGGCGACGACGGCCGGGTCGCTGGCCCCGTCGCAGGTGACGATCAGCCGCCCGTCGACCAGGATCGGCGAGCCGCCATTGCCGTGGACCGGCTGGTACTTGAGCGAGTTGGTTTTCCACTGAACGTTGCCCGCGTGGTCGAGGCAGGCGGTCCCCTGGTGCCCGAAATGAACGAACAACCGGTCGCTGGTCACAAGTGGCGTGGGACTGGCGTGACTGTTCTTATTGTGAATTTTGGGCGCAGTCTCACCCGATTGCAGAAACACCTCGCGGTTCCAGGCGATCTTTCCACTAGCTGCATCCAGGCATATCGCGCGGAGCGACAAGTCGCCGTTATCCTTGGCGGCATCCACGGGGACGGCGGACGTTAGATAAAGCCGGCCCTGATAAAGCGAAGGAGACGACCAGCCTTTGCCGGGGATCGGCGTTTTCCAGGCGATGTTGGTCGTTTCGTTCCAGGTGATCGGAAGATTGCGGGCTGTGGCATGTCCATCGCCCGCCGCGCCGCGGAACTGGGGAAAGTCCGCTGCGTGCAGGAAAGCACCAAAAACCAAGCACCAAATTACAAACAAGCACCAGGTCCGAATGGTCAATGTTCGAAAGAGCATGGTCGTTTGAGAATTGGTGCTTGAGATTTGTTTGGAAATTGGTGCTTGCAATTTGGTGCTTCGCCGCTGTTACTGCGCAAGTGGGTCAAAATGCTTACCGTGCTGGGCGTAGATTGCTTTCAGGCCGGCCAGTTCCTTGATGGCCCGCTCCGAGGGTTCGACAAACCGCACTTCGCGCGGCGCGACGAGGGTGGCCATCTGAGCGATATCGGTTGTGGCCAATAGGCCAAAGCAGAACTGTTCCGGGGTCTTATCGACCTGGCCCCCTTGCTCGATCACTTCCTTGAGCGAGCCCAGCGAACCGCGGAGCGTGACGCTGTCGATCGCCTTCTCGTCGGTGGCGGCGGCCGCCAGGGCGATCAGGCTGGTGCGCGGGCCAACGGAGTGGAGCGTTACTTTGGCCTGCTTGCCCGCCTTGAGATGTTTCGCGATCTGCTGGAGTTGACGTGCCTGCACGCCCAGCGGCCGCTCGCCGACGCTCGAAACGAGCAGCGCGAAGAGGAAATCCCTTTTTTCGATCTTCGATTCCCCGAGATAGAACGGATCGACGGCAACGACTCGCTGACCGGTGGATAAGAGAGCCGCGACCTGGTCGGCTGCCGACTTTCTGCCCGCATCGGCCAACAGGATCGTCGTGTCGCCGCTCTTGGGCGTCGAGAATTCCACCGCGGGAACGGTCCATTGGTCGTCGATCCGCAGCTTCCAGCGGACGACGCGCGTCGAGCCGGCGAGATACGACTCGTCCCCCTTGCCCGGATCGACTTTGCCGCTCGCCGCTGGCAGCCGCAGCGTGGCCGCTAGGGCGTCACGATCGGGTGTTCCGCTGGGCAGCTTCTCCATCAGCCGCTGGGCGAGCTTTTGCAGGTCGAGATTGTCGGCGGGCAGCTCGACGTTGAGCTGCTCGGCCGTTTTGACCTCAGCTTCGCTCTCGATCTCGACTGGCGAAAAGCCCGCGTTTTCGGCGTACCAATGCTGGCCGATCACCTTGTAAAGGGCTTCGCGGTTGTTGCGCTCGAAATTGTGTGTGCCGGGGTCGTAGTTGATGTGCTCGTGAAGGCGATCGGCCCGCTCGAAGAGTTGATAGATGGGCCGAGCCGCCTCGAGCAGCGGCGGCAATGCGTGCGGCGCGGCAAAGCAGCAGTTGTCCTTTTCGTTGTAGGTGAGCAGGGCCACGCGTGGGGCGAGCATTGCGGTCAAGTGGGCATAGTCGCCGGTCACGGCCAGATCGACGGGCGTCTGCTCCGAATCGCCCAGGTCCGTGTGGTTGTGGATTCGCGTGAGGTAGCTGGAATAGCCAGCGACCGGGTTGGCCAGCGTCACTCGCGGATCGAGCGAGCTAATGAAGATCGTCTGCCATCCCCCGCCGGAAAGCCCCGCGACGCCGACCCGCGCGGGATCGGCATGTTCGTGGGCGAGCAGGATGTCGAGGCCGCGCTTCATCGAGAGATAAAACGGAGCGACGCCGCTCGTCCCGCATAGGTCGAGCTGGTTCAGTTTGTAGTGTGCGAAGCCCGGACCGCGCAGTTGCCCCATGCCGAGCCATTCCAGGTTCAGGGCGATAATGCCGCGCTCGGCCAGGTTGATGCAGCGAATCTGTTTGTACTTGGCCGCTTTGCCCGCACCGTCGTGGCCGTTAACGTTCAGGAAGACCGGCGCCTTGCCGTCGAGCTTCGCCGGTTCGTACAAAAGGCCGGGAATCCAAAGGCCGGGAACCGCTTCGTAGCGGAGTTTTTTGATCGAATAGCCTTCGCCGCCGTCGATCGTTCCCAGCCACTCGACCTTTCCCTGAAAGTCGCGCCATGCGGCCGCTTCGCCCCGGAATACGACGCGCTCGAGAACGTTTTGGCGGATGGAATCGATGTACTTCTGCCAGGCTTCGGGCGAGCGGCGCTCGGCGGCGTCGGCCGCAGGGAGGCGCAGGACGCGAGATTCGCAGAACGCTTCGACCTCGCGCTGCGGCGTGCCCGCATCGAGGATCGGCCTGGCCAGGATTTCGGCGATCTCGTCGGCGGTGGGCGTCGCCAGAGCCGGCGGGGCGGGCAAATCGTAAGCCGGGCCGACGCGGAGGTTGCGGAACCAGACCTCTTCGCTGTGGTTCTGAAGGCCGAAGAAGCCCTTCGTCAGTCGGCCTTTAAGCTCGGGATACGTCGATTCGTCGGCATCGACGATCACCGTGCCGTTATGGACGACCCGGTAGCGAGTCCCCTGGCAGTTGATTTCGAGCGCGTTCCACTGGCCAACTGCGCGGCCGACGTGCTCGCTGGCAGGGACGACGGCGTAGAGGCTGCCCGTGTATTGGTAAGGTTTGAGCGATCTGTATTGCCCGGCTCCGTCGTCGAGCACCTGCACCTCGATTCCCGCCCCGTTGCCGTGATGATTGCCGTCCGCCGGGACGCGGATATAGACGCCGCTGTTGCCGCCGGTTTTGAGCTTGTATTCGAGCCGGAGGTTGTAGTCGTCAAATTGCTCCTTGCTTCGCAGCCAGGGCCCTTTCTCACCGGTGCAGACAATCGCGCCGTCCTCGACTTTCCAGCATCTCTCGGCCGCCGCGCCCGCCCCTTCCCAGCCGGCAAGCGACGTGCCGTCAAAGAGTGATTGATAGCCGATTTCCGTGATGGCGATGTCCTTGAATTCAAATTGGCCGCCGCCGGGGACTTCCGCCTGAAGGCCGACAAATCCATCGCGAGATTCCAGGCCGTCGGTTTCCCAGGCCGGCTGGCCGTTGATCTCCATCGTCGCCTTGTCGGCAATTACGGTCAGCTTGACGTGATTCCACTCGCCCGGCTTCACCAAGCCCGTGCTGCGTCCATTGGGAAACTTGTTCAGGTTCAGCTCGTCCCCGTGCTTGAGGTTGACCTGGTATTGCGTCGGCCAGGGACGCCCTTCCGGCGGCAATTCGCAGCGGATGTAGATCCCCGCGTCGTACTTCTCCTTCTGCCGCGGCCGATAGTCGAGCTCCAGGACGAAGTCGCGATAGCGGCTGGCGCTGCGGACTAAGCCGTCGCCTGCTTTGGCCACCAAGAGGCCGTTTTCGATGGCCACTTCGCAGCCGGTGACGCGCCAGGCGTCGAGGTTGTCCCCAGTGAAGAGTTTCGTCGTCACGCCGGCCGGCTCAGCAGCAGCGGCGAGCGACACTGGGAAGAGAAACGCGATCAAGAGCAGACGGCGCATCGCAGCACCTTTCTCTTCAGGCGGGTCAGAATCGGGCAGGCTGGCGTGGATCATAAACCAGCCGCCAGCCGGAGGCAAACATGGGTCCGCTCTAGTTATGGCAGCCTTGAGTTGGAGGTCGCGCGGTAGAATCTCTGGCCAAGGAAAACGCCATGAATGTATTAGTGCGATTCGCAACTATGGCTGATGCCGATTGGTGTCGTTCCTGCGACAGCCGCATGTCGAGTGAACTTGTCCAGCGGAAGATTTTGCAGCGCGAGCTTGTAATTGTCGAGGCCAACGATAATCGGATTGGCGTTCTTCGGCTGGGGTTCCTCTGGTCCACACTCCCGCAAATCGAGTTGATCTGGGTCGAGAAGCAGCATCGCAGAGGAGGGCTTGGTCGAACTCTGTTGAAATTCGTAGAGCGCTCACTCGGGGAACAGGGACACAAAATCCTGCTCAGTTCCTCGCAAGCCGACGAGCCAGCCTCGCAAGCATGGCACCGGGCCGTTGGATTTCGCGAATGCGGCTTTATTGCTGGAGTAAACGACAACGGCGTAGGCGAGGTCTTCTTTCTGAAACGCTTGTCGTAGGCTCTCCAACTCGTCGCCTTTCGTGCCCGCGAATTCAGATCGGACACTGTCAGCCTGGGCGGCGCTGTCGGGGTACGGTGATTGCGAGTATATTACGGAGCTTTGCTGCCCTCCCATCTTGCTGCACCGGTCCCTATGAAAGCCATTGCCGTCTATCCCGGAAAGCCCAACAGCGTTCACCTCGAAGAGATTCCACGACCCAACGTTAGCGACGTTCCGGGCGGCAAGGGCGTTCTCGTCCGCGTGCTCAAAGTAGGTGTCGATGCAACGGATCGCGAAATCAACGACGCGCTGTATGGCAATGCTCCGCCGGGAGACAAGTACCTGGTGCTCGGGCATGAATCGTTCGGCGTCGTCGAGGAGGTCGGGGCGAACTGCCGCCGTGTGAAGGGAGGGGACTTCGTCACGGCGACCGTGCGGCGGCCGGGCTCTTCGATCTACGACCTGATCGGCACCAACGACATGACGAGCGAGGAGACCTATTACGAGCGGGGGATCAACCTGCGGCACGGTTTCTGACCGAATACTTCGTCGATGAAGAGGAATACATCGTCCGCGTGCCCAAGGGCCTCGCGCACCTGCACGTGCTCATGGAGCCGATGAGCTGTGCCGCCAAGGCGGTATACCAGGCCTACGAAGCCCAGCGGCGGATGAAGGTCTGGCGGCCGCAGCGGGCGTTTGTGATGGGCGTGGGTCAGATCGGTCTTTTGACGACGCTCGTGCTGAGGCTGAGGGGGATCGAAGTGTTCTCGTTCGCCCGCAGCAAGCGCGGCACGCTGAGCAGCCAGATCGTCGAGGGTCTCGAAGCCAAATACGTCAGCACGAGCGAAACACCGGTCGAGCAGGTCGTCAAGGAAGTGGGCAAGGCAGACCTGATTGTCGATGCCACCGGGTCGAGCCACATGGCATTCGACGCCATGAAGGCCCTCGGTCACAATGGCGTGCTCGTCTGGACCAGTATCACCGGCGCCGACCGCAAACACGAAGTGCCGTCGGACAAGATCAACATCGACTGGGTGCTGGGCAACAAGCTGCTACTAGGTTCGGTCAACGCCAACCGCGAGCATTTTGAGATGGGGATCAAGGACCTCGCCCTCGGCGAGATGATGTATCCCGGCGTGATCGGCCGCATCCTCACCAATCCGGTCAACGGGCTCGATAACTACGGCGAGATGATGCGGCTGTTGGTCGAGGAGAAGTCGGCGCTCAAGGTGTATATAAATGTGGCCGTGTAGGAGGAAGTCGTGAGTGGTGAGTGGCGAGTAGTGAATCGTTAGCCCGCCATCCGCCGACGGACGACTCCCCGCCGGACCTGGTGCCAGTGCGGGCCGCGGAGAATCGGCTCGGGCGCTGTGTTGCTGACGGCGTCGCGACGCGGACCGATTTGGCCCTCGCTCGTGCCGTCCCAGCGATGCGCGGCGATTTCGACCAGGATCCGCTCGGCCACGTCCAGTGCCCGGCGGCCGTCGCGCCCGCTGACGCTTACCTGCCCCACGCCGCGAATGGCCGCGATGAACTGCTTCTGCTCCTCGAACAAGGCGTTGCTCTCAACCACCGGCAGCTGCTCCGCGGGCAGATAGTCGGTGAAGAGGTTTTCCTTCAGATGCGCCTTGTCGGCCGCAGAAAGGGCGTTGACGTCGATCTCGCCGGCCAGCACGGCGTCGCTGGGCCGCATAAGCTGCGCCTTGCGACTTGCGAAGTCGATCGCCAGAAACCGGTCGTGCGAAACGACCTGCATCCACCGCTGCGGCTGCAATGCCACGCGGGAGGCCGACAAGTTGGCCACGCAGCCGTTGGCAAATTGCAGGCGCGCCTGGGCCCAGTCTTCGTTGGGCCCCAGCACCGCCGCTCCCAGGGCTTGAATGCTGACCACCTCATCCTCGACCAGCGATAGGACCACATCGATATCGTGAATCATCAGGTCGAGCACGACGCCAATGTCGGTCGAGCGGCACGAATAGGCTCCCGCGCGGACCGCTTCGATGTATTTGGGCTCGGCCAGGTGCGGCTGGGCGGCGATCA
>JAKEHX010000255.1 GCA_022614795.1 Planctomycetaceae bacterium
CCTGGACTTTGGACCTTGGACTTTGGACTTTGGACTTTGGACTCGTTCGATGAACTACACCTACCCCGATCTCGCGAAAATGATCGATCACTCGCTGCTTCAGCCGACGCTGACGCGAGCGGATCTGGAGGCGGGGTGCCGATTGGCATTGGCCTACGACGTGGCCAGTGTCTGCATCATGCCGTACTACCTGAAGCGATGTGCTGAAATTCTCCGCGCCAGCACGGTCGCGGCCAGCACGACGATCGGATTCCCGCATGGCGGCCATACCACTGCCGCCAAAGTCGCAGAAGCCAGGCAGGCCTTGGCCGATGGCGGGCAGGAACTCGACATGGTCGTCAATATTAGCGCAGTCCTTGCGGGTGACTGGGACTATGTGCGGCAGGATATCAAGGCCGTGGTGGAGGTGGCTCACGATGCCGGCGCCAAGATGAAGGTCATCTTCGAGAACTGCTATCTCAAGGACGAGCACAAGATTCGCCTCTGCGAGATTTGCGGCGACGTGCGGGCTGACTGGGTCAAAACGAGCACCGGCTATGGCACGGGCGGGGCCACGCTGGAAGACCTGGCCCTGATGCGAAAGCATGCGCCGCCGCACGTGCAGGTCAAGGCAGCGGGCGGCATTCGCGACTTGGATATGCTCCTCAAGGTCCGCGAATTGGGGGTCAGTCGCTGCGGCGCGAGCCGGACGAAGGAGATGCTCGACGATTGCCGCCGCCGGCTGGTGCTCCCTGCGATCGGCGTGGCATCCGGGCCGGCGCAGGGATATTAGCCAGGGCGCGGTTGGCATTTGGCCACGCCCTGTGGCATATTGTCGGCTGCTGGAAATCTCCGCAACACAACTTCACCGTCGAGCGTTTACCATGCCTCACCGTTTTTCGCGGCGTCAAATTCTTTCCGCCTCCGCGGCGTCTGCTTCAGCTCTGGCACTGGGCGCCTACGCCAATCCGGCACCCGCACAGGAATCGAAATCGCCCAGCGAGCGGCTGCGAATCGCCGCGGTCGGCACGACCGGCCGCGCGGGGGGCAATCTCTCGGACCTGTCGAGCCAGGACATCGTCGCGCTGGCCGACGTCGATGCAAACCTGCTGGAGAAGGGGGCCGCGAAGTTTCCTTCGGCCCGCAAGTATCGCGACTTCCGCGTAATGCTCGAAAAGGAAGCCGGCAATATCGACGCGGTCCTGGTCAGCCCGCCCGACCACACGCACGCCCCCGCCGCCGCCATGGCCATGCGCCTGGGCAAGCACTGCTACTGCGAGAAGCCGCTGACGCACACCGTGTTCGAGGCCCGCACGTTGGCCAACCTGGCCAAGGAGAAGAAGCTCGTCACGCAAATGGGGACGCAGATTCACGCCGGCGACAACTACCGCCGCGTCGTTGAGCTGATCCAGGCCGGCGCGATTGGTCCAGTCGAAGAGGTCTATGTCTGGGTGACGGCTCAATACACGGGGGCCAGCTTCACCACCGGAACCCCCGCACCGGACGGGCTCGATTGGGACCTGTGGCTCGGACCAGCGCCCGAGCGGCCATACAGCAAGGGCGTCCACCCGTTTGACTGGCGAAAATTCTGGGACTACGGCACTGGGGCGCTGGGCGATTTCGGCTGCCACTATATGGACCTTGTGCACTGGGCGCTGGACCTGCGGGCTCCGCTGGCGGTGGAGGCAAGCGGCCCCGAATTTGACCCGGTCAGCTGCCCCGCTTGGTGCGTGGCCAACTACGAATATCCCTCCCGCGGCAAGTTGCCTTCCGTCAAGCTGCATTGGTCCGACAGCGGCAAGCAGCCGGAAATTGCCAGCAAGGTCAAGCTCGGCGACAAGACCCTGGGTGAAGCGTTCCGGTCGGCTCAGCTTTTCATTGGCCGCGAGGGGATGCTCGTGTCCGACTACAACCGCCACTTCCTCTTGCCGGAAGACAAGTTCGCTGGCTTCAAGCGGCCCGAGCAATCGATTCCCAAGTCGATCGGCCATCACGAGGAGTGGGTCCACGCGATCAAAACGGGCGGCAAGACGACGTGCAATTTCGACTATTCCGGGGCGCTCACCGAGGCCGTGTTGCTGGGCACCGTCGCCTACCGCAGCGGCCGGCGGATCGAGTGGAACGCGGAGAAACTGACCGTCACCAGCGCCCCCGAGGCCCAGCAGCTGGTCCACAAGGAGTATCGCAAAGGCTGGACGCTGTAAGCGCGCGTCGTCACCCGTAGACGAGGCCGTGCTTATTCAATAGGTCCTGAAACAGCGCATCCGGCTTTGCGCGCCCGAATCCCCCGCTCATGAATTTCATCTTCGGCATGGCCATGATGGCTTCCAAATCGGTTGGCTGCTGCGGCGTCCCGCAGATATCGAATGTCTCAAGGCTTCTGATCCGAGAAACCGCAGACACGTCAAGCAGCCGCTTGCAGCCGAATATTTGCAGTCGCTTCAGGCGTGTGCAACGGGACAAATCGGGAAACCTGATTAGATGTGGAACCTGGCCAACGCCCAATTCCACGAGCGGCGCCAGCCGAGAAAGGAACGACAAGTCAGGCGCTCGATCACGGATCCCGTTGACAAAGAGATGTTTCAGCCGCTTGAGCTTGGTTAGCTGCGAGTAGTCGCCGATCTTGCAGCCATACAGTCGCAAGTTGCGAAGATCCGCCCAATCCGCCAGGAACTCGAGCGAATCCGCTTGAATACGCCAGATGGAGAGCGCTTGCTCATCAGAGTACTTATGGAGCCGCGTCAAATCTCGCTTGGAGAGCGGGCCATCAACGATCACATGTCCATTTCTCTCGCAATGCTCCAAAGGCTGCGCCAGCTTGTACTTGTGGACCGGCATGGTTGACTCCCGAGAAAGAAAGAAGCGGCCCCGCAGCACCGGCTGGTTCATAACTCGCGGATCGCCTTGCCGATCGCGATGATCCAGTTGCTCGGGCTGAGCACCAGGGCCACCGACATTTTCAGGCCCAGGCTCCACGACAGGGCCACCATGGCCACCACGCTGGCGAGCATCACGTTCGCCGTGCGGGCCAGCAAGGAAATCGTGCGATGATCGCCAATCCACAGGGCGACGACGTAGAGCCCGATGGCAATGACGCCGACCGCCGCGGGGATGATGATTCCAAGGTCCATAGGTCGTGATCCATGTTTCCTATAGCTCACGACAGCCGATTGGCAAATCCCGCCCTCGAGTCGAGGCCCACCGGCA
>JAKEHX010000256.1 GCA_022614795.1 Planctomycetaceae bacterium
GACGCTCATCACGGCGTCGATCAGCTCACGCTGGAGGCCCGCGCTTATGGCGTCGCCCGCACGCTCGATCCGCTGCTGATAAACACTGTTGTCGGCTTTATCGGGCCGGAGTACCTCTTTGACGAGCGGCAAATCGTCCGCGCCGGCCTGGAGGATCACTTCATGGGCAAGCTGCTCGGCCTGCCGATGGGGTGCGACGTCTGCTATACCAATCACGCGGCGGCCGACCAGAATTCGGCGGATAACCTGCTCGTGCTGCTGGCGGCCGCGGGGTGCAACTACTTCATGGGAGTCCCGTGTGCGGACGACGTCATGCTCAATTACCAGTCGACGAGCTACCACGATGCCGCCCTCGTCCGCCAACTGCTCGGGCTAAAGCCGGCGCCCGAATTCGCCGCCTGGCTGGAAAGCCGCGGCATTCTGCGGGATGGCAAGCTGCTGACGCGCTCGCGCGCGGCCGAGACGGCGCTCCTGCGTCAGGTGGAAGCCGTGCGGCCATGAACGATCCTCAAATCCCGGCGATGTCCCAGCAACCCGACGAGTCCGCCACGATTGCGGCCGACACGCGCCAACTGCGCGAAATGGGCTATGTCCAGGAGCTGGCGCGGCGAATGAACGGCTTTTCGAACCTGGCCATTTCGCTGTCGATCATTTGCATTCTGGCCGGCGGGCTGACGTCGTTTCACCTGGGATTTTGCAGCGTCGGCGGGGCTTCGATTGGCCTGGGATGGCCGCTGGTAAGCTTGTTCTCGCTCGTCGTGGCGGCCGCCATGGCGCATATCGCCTCGGCCTTTCCCACGGCGGGCGGTTTATACCACTGGGCCGCCATCCTCGGCGGCCGCTACTGGGGCTGGATGACCGCCTGGTTCAACATCGCCGGCCTGGTGACGGTTCTAGCGGCCATCAACGTTGGGACCTTTCAGTTTGTCGCCGGTTCGTTTTTCCCCGAACTGGCGACCAACATTCCGGTGCAGTTGGCCGCCGTGGCGCTGATCACTTTTTCGCAGGCGGTCATCAATCACCTGGGAATTCGCGTGACCACGCTGCTGACCGATTTCAGCGGCTATTTCATTCTGGTCGTCGCGGCTCTGCTAACCTTGGTGCTCTTGGCTGCCGCCGACCACTGGGAATTCGCGCGGCTTGTGACATTCGCCAATTACAGCGGCCTGCCAGAGGATGCTCCGGTTTGGGGCCGCACATCGTCGCACATGTGGCTCTTGGCGCTGGGGTTTTTGCTGCCGGCCTATACCATCACTGGCTTTGACGCCTCCGCGCACGTTTCCGAGGAAACGGTCGGCGCGGCGATCAACGTTCCTCGCGGAATCGTCCGTTCCGTTCTGGTATCGGGCGTTGCCGGATGGATCATGCTGAGTGCCATTGTGCTGGCAATTCCCGACATGGACGCCGGCGCCCGGCAGGGACCGCAAGTGTTTTTTGCGACCCTTCGCGCGCTTCTGCCGCCTTGGACGGTCGCCATGTTGTGCGGCAGCATCGGCATCGCCCAGTATCTGTGCGGCCTGGCCACGGTCACCTCGGCGTCGCGGATGGTCTATGCCTTCGCCCGAGACGGCGGCCTGCCGGTCGCGCTTCGCCGCGTCTGCCCCCGCTTTCGCACGCCGGATGTCGCGATCTGGACCGTTGCCGTCACCGCGTTCCTCTTCACGGTGTACACGCCCGTCTATTCCACGATCACCGCGGTCTGCACGATTTTTCTCTACATCTCGTATGTGCTGCCGTCCGCGCTGGGCCTGGCCGCCTACGGGAGGAGCTGGACGCGCATGGGTCCGTGGGACCTCGGCCCGTGGTTTCGGCCGCTGGCCGGCGCGAGCGTCTTGGGCTGCTTGGGCCTGATCGTGATCGGCATGCAGCCGCCGAATGAAAAGGCGCTGTGGGTCGTGAGCGGCTCGCTCGCGGTGCTCAGCGCGGCCTGGCTGCTTGTCGTTCGGCACCGATTTGCCGGACCGCCGCTTGGCCTGGTGGCCATGGACCTCCCGGTCAATCTCGCGATGACCGATGGCACTGTGCAACTACTGGGAGGAGAAGCGCCGACCCGCGTGCAGCCGCAGGAGACGGCCCATGAGTAAGGAGCACGAAGCGCAGCCCGCTGCCAGTAACTCTGTGCTTGGCTGGGCGTTGGCCCGCACTCGGGCGCGCGTCTTCGTCGATCGGTGCGGCCCGGCCTATCGGACCCAGACCCAGCTCCAACTGCGCGCCGACCACGCCTTCGCGCTGGACTCGGTGCACGACGAGGTCGAACTGTCGCGCGACTTCGCTGCGGATTTCGTCGCGACGCGCAGCCTCTTCGCTGTGCAATCGCGAGCGACGTGCAAACGCGAGTATTTGCTGCGCCCCGACTTGGGGCGGCAATTAAACGACAGTGCGCGAGAAGAACTCGCACGGCGCTGTCCACACGGTCCGGACGTGCAAATCGTCCTGGGCGACGGGCTTTCCGCGGCAGCCGTTGTTGGCCAGGTTCCGGCGCTGTTGCCGCGGCTGGAAGACGCCATTGGCCGCCGGGGCTGGAAGTTGGGACAGACGTTTCTGGTCCGTTATTGTCGCGTCGGCATCATGAACGAGATCGGCGACTTGCTTGCTCCGGAGGTCATTGTGCTACTCATTGGAGAGCGGCCGGGGCTGGCCAGTGCCCAGAGCCTGTCGGCCTACCTGGCGTATCGGCCTCGCTCCGGTCAGACCGACGCTCATCGCAACCTGATCTCAAACATTCACGCGTGCGGGGTCGCGCCAGCCGAAGCGGCACTGCGCGTGGCCGCGCTGATCGACCAGATGCGCCAGCTGCGAGCGAGCGGGATCGCCATCAAGGAGCAATTGAATTTGGTCCTGGGTGCTCAACGCATCGGCGCGTCGGTCCATTCCTTCTGAGAGCCTTCCAATCGCAGCGGCCCGCCGACTTCCTTGCCGTCGCGAAGGACGATGTAGGCATCGGCGCCGGGGACGCTGTCCCAGCGCAGCCGCGCCAGGCCGGCCGCCCGCACGGTTGGCGAGGAGGCAGTGCGATTTCCTTGAATGCCGACGGCGATGATCGCGTAGCGGTGCTGGCCGGAGCCGTCGTCCTTCACGACGATTGGGGCAGCCGGGGCGGGAATTTCGTGCTCGCGGATTGTTCCGCCCCATAGCTCCAGCATCTCGGCTGGATAGGGCAGTCCCCCGCCGCCGTAGCCGCCGCCGCCGAGGCTCATCATCCCCTGGCCGATCAAGGCGTCTGTGAGCGGCTCGCTGTGCCGCGGGCGGAACGTCTGAAAGCGGATGTGGCCGGGATGGGTCTGGCCATTCCACTGGTCGCGCGGCACCTCCGACAGCTCGAGCCCCTCGCCCTGAATGATGGCCATTTGCCGCCAGTGGCCGTCGAGCCAGACGTTCCAAGAGATGTGGCCGGGGGCCCGCCGCAAGCTGCCGTCGCGCTCCAGGGCGTGGAAACGGTCGTCGAACGGGTCGTCGATCTCCCCCTTGATCAACCGGCTGCGGACCCACAGCCCGCCCGGCCCGTCGTGTAGCGCCCGGGCATAGATGCCGCGGGGAATTTGTTGTTCCTCGTAGCCGGCCTCCCACGGCTTTCCGGTGTCGGAAACAATCAGCTCGCGCCGCACGATCAGCCGATCGACCTCGAGCACCCGCTCGCGTTGCGGAGCGACCTGAAGGATGCCATAGGTAGCCGCGACGGAAACGGCGACAGTGATCAGGCGGTCGAACATGGATCGTGCTCCTCGAATGGTCTGTAGTACTCGGCCGCTGTGAGTTAATCACATCGGGCCGCGATGGATCGAACGGCAACCCAAGCATCACTATGTTAATCGCACTGCTTCCACGAGTTCTTTTATCAGTATGAAATCGATTCCCGGCCCAGCGGGTTCACCGGGGCAACGACAACACGCCCAAGCCGATCTCAGACCAAGAGCCCCGTGGATTGTTCGGCAGCCAGTAGCCGTATGCTCCGATGATGACGTGATAACCGTGGACCATCGAGCCATGTCCTCGTTTGCTGCCCAGCCGTCGCGCCCAGGTCCGCCTGCGCCTCGGCGGGTTAATCGACAGCCGTCGCCAGGAGCAGGGCGATGCGGCAGGCGTCGCGATAGGCCGCCAGATCGAGCATTTCGCTCGTCATGTGGACGTTCATCTGACCGCAGCCGAGCGTGACGCTGGGAATGCCGTGGGCGTTGAGCCAATTCGCGTCCAGGCCGCCGTTACTGACGGCTTGCATCGGCGTGCGGCCGATCGCGGAGACGGCCGCTTCAGCGAGGCGGACGCACTCGCTCTTGCTGTCGAGCAGAAACGATTCGTAGTCGAGCCGACCTTCGATCCGCACGCTGCCGCGGCGCCCTTCGGAGCTTTTGATCTCCTTGGCAGCCGATTGAAACGCCTTCTCGATCCGAGCGATGATCTTGCCGCGGAACTTCGGGTCGTGGCTGCGGGCTTCGGCTTTCAGCGAGACGCAGTCGGTCACCACGTTGGTCGCTTCGCCGCCATGGATATAGCCTACGTTCGTCGTGCCGCGGCTCTTGCCCTTGACGACGAGCCCGTGCCAGCCGCCCTTGGCCAGGTCGGCGATCGCCAGCGACGCGATGGCGATGGCGCTGACGCCGCGCTCGGGGCAGACGCCGGCGTGGCTCGCCACGCCTTCAATCTCGATCAGCATCCGATAGCCCCCGGTCGCGCCGATCGTCACCTTGTCGCAAGAACCGCCGTCCCAGTTGAAGCACATCGCCGGCTTGCCGAGCAGGCTTTGCTGGATGTGGCGGGCGCCGGAGAGGCCGATTTCTTCCTGGACGAACCAGCAAAACGTGAGCGGCGGATGCGGCAGCTTGCGCTCGAGAATTTCCAGCGCGGCAGTGAGGATCGTCGCCGCTCCGGCCCGGTCGTCGCCCCCCAGGCCCGTCGTGGGATTGGCCGACTTGACGAACTGGCCGTCCACCTTGGGCTCGCAGCCGACGCAGATCGGCACGGTGTCCATGTGGGCCGAGAGCATGCGCCGCGGCCCCTTCACCGTCCCCGGCAGCTTGAGGATCAGGTTGCCCGTGTTCCCGGCGATGAGCGTGCGCTTGGTCGCATCGTCGGTCTTGATTAACTCCGCCGGTGCACCACTCGCAAGCAGTTTGCTGCGAATGTACTCGACGACCTTGGCCTCCTCGCCGCTCTTGCCGGGAATGGCCATCAGCTCCATGACAAGCTGCTGGGCACGGGCGAGGTCGGGAGTCGGTAGACGGGAGACGGCAGGCGACGGACGCGGCTGTGCGGCGGCAGACAATTTGCGATTGGACATCGTGGTGATCTGGATCGTCGGGACGGAATCCTCGTGTGGCAGTATGATACATGAATGCACCATCTTCTCGAACCGGCCTCTTGGAACGATCTGAAATCCTGGCTCGCCGAGCGCGGCCAGCCGGCGTTTCGCGCCGCGCAGATTCGCAAATGGGTCTTCGAGCGGCGGGCCGAGAGCTTCGAGGCGATGAGCGATTTGCCCAAGGTGCTGCGGGGAGAATTGGCCGCGGAGTTCACGCTGTGGACGACAACGCTAGCCCGGCATCTTAAATCGAGCGACGGGACCGAAAAGCTCCTGTTGGAACTGGGCGGCCCGCCCCGGAACGCCACAGAGGGCGTTCCCTACAGCGCCGGCCGTATCGAGTGCGTGCTGCTCCGCGACGGCGAGCGCCGCAGCATTTGCATCAGCACCCAGGTCGGCTGTGCGATGGGCTGCGTCTTTTGTGCCAGCGGGCTCGATGGAGTCGAGCGCAACTTGGCCACCGGCGAGATCGTCGAACAAATGTTGCGGCTCCAGCGGCTGTTGCCAGGGGACGAGCGGCTCAGTCACATTGTCGTCATGGGGATGGGCGAGCCGCTGGCCAATCTTGACCACCTGCTGCCGGCGCTCGAGGAAGCCGGCGCCGACGACGGCCTGGCGATCAGCCACCGCCGGATCACCATCAGCACGGTCGGCCTGCCCAAGCCGCTCCTCAGACTATGCGAGGAGAACGCGCGGTACAACCTGGCCGTTTCGCTGCACGCGCCCACGGACGAGCTGCGGACGCGGATCGTCCCCACGAACAAGAGCACGGGCCTGGCGGACATTCTCGCCGCGGCCGACCGCTATTTCGACGTCTCCGGCCGCCGGCTGACGTTCGAATATGTCTTGCTCGCCGGTCTGAACGACCAGCCGCAGCACGCACATCAGCTTGTCGATCTGCTCGCCGGCCGCACCGCACTCTTGAATGTGATTCCGTATAACCCGGTTGTCGGGCTGCCCTACGCAACACCGTCGGGAAACGCCGTGAACCGCTTCCGCGAGATTTTGATCGCCGGCGGGATCAACGTGAAATTCCGGCAGCGAAAGGGGGACGACATCAACGCGGCCTGCGGCCAGCTGCGGCGGAGCGCACCGGGTAGGACGGATTTGCAATCCGTCCAATAGGATGAGTTGCACATCCGCACTTCGACATGGCGCGGACGGATTGCAAACCCTCCTACATTACAGCCCCTTGCTAACCACGTACTTCACCAGATCGCTCACGCGGCACGAATAGCCCCACTCGTTGTCGTACCAGCTCACGAGCTTGAAGAACCGCTTGTTCAGCTCGATGCCGGCCCCTTGGTCAAAGATCGAGGAAGCGGGGCTATGGATAAAGTCGCTGCTGACCACTTCGTCGGTCGTGTACTCGAGGATGCCTTTGAGATAGGTCTGGCTGGCCTTGTTCATCGCAGCCGAGATCTCTTCGTAGCTGGTGTCCCTGACGGTCTTTACCGTTAGATCGACCACGGAAACAGTCGGCACGGGAACGCGAAAGGCCATGCCGGTGAGCTTGCCCTTGACCTCCGGGCAAACGAGGGCCACGGCTTTCGCCGCGCCGGTCGTGCTGGGAATGATGTTCTGAGCCGCCGCCCGGCCGCCTTTCCAGTCCTTTTTGCTGGGTCCATCCACCGTCTTTTGCGTGGCCGTGTAGGCATGGATCGTGGTCATCAGTCCTTCGTCGATGCCAAAGCCCTCCTTTAGCAGCACGTGAACGACCGGGGCCAAGCAGTTGGTCGTGCAGCTGGCGTTGCTGATGATTTTGTGGGCTTTCGGGTCGTACTTTTCGTGATTGACCCCCATGACCACCGTGATGTCCTCGCCCTTGCCCGGGGCCGTGATTATGACCTTCTTGGCGCCGGCCGCCAGATGCCCCTTGGCCTTCTCGGCTTCGGTAAAGAGGCCCGTCGCCTCGATCACGATATCGACGCCCATCGCCTTCCAGGGCAACTCGGCGGGCGACTTGGCGCTGACTACCTTCATCTCGTCGCCGTTGACCACCAGTACGTCGTCATC
>JAKEHX010000024.1 GCA_022614795.1 Planctomycetaceae bacterium
GAATTCCCGCCCGACAATCCGACCGCACCGGCCTACGACGAATTGGTCTACGAAGCCGACGTCTACTTCGACGAAGAGGGCCAGGTTCAGGCCCTCCGCCGCCAGGCCGCCGCCGAAGTTGCCCCGCGACGAACGTCGGGAACCAGGAGCCAGGGGCCAGGAGCCAGGAGCCAGGAACCGGCACCAACTAACAACTGACAACTGACAACTGACAACTGACGACTGACTAGTGACCAGTAACGAATGACAAGTGACCTCATCGAATCCGCCGGCAATGCCTGGAATCGCTTTTGGTTCACGCCTGGCGACCCGCGTCCCTGCGCGGTGCTGCGGATCGGCGTCGGCCTGCTCGTCGCCATTCATCTCGTCCTGCTCACCGGTCAGCTCGATCGCTGGTTTGCCGCCGGCGGCGTCCTTCCGCCCGCGAGCGTACGTACGCTCGTGCTCGGCGGCAGCTCGCAGTCGTATTACCACCTCTCGTACTTCAATCTCCTCGGGCCGACGGAAGCGAGAATCGCCCACTTCCTGGCCATCGCCTCCGCCGTTGCCTTCGCCGCTGGGCTCTTCTCGCGCGTCACGGGAGTGCTGACCCTCGTCGCCCTGCTCAGCTATTTCCACCGCCTGCCGCTCGTCGCCGCTCACGTCGAACCGCTCCTGATTTTTCTGGTCGCCTACCTGTCGATCGGCCCTGCCGACGCCTGCCTTTCGCTGCGCAGCTGGCTCGCCGGACGGAAAGATCCGTTGCCAGTTTCGCAGCCGGCGGCCTCCTACTGGGCCACGCTCTCCCTGCGGCTGATCCAGGTCCATTTCGCAGCCTTCGTCCTGATGATGGGGCTGACGAAACTCTATGGCGACGCCTGGTGGCAAGGCGAAGCGATCTGGAAACTGCTGGCTCAAACGCACTCCCGCCCGCTCGATCTGACGTTCGTACGCAGTACACTCACCAGCCCCTATTTCGACTACTTGATCAACTTTTGGACGCACGCCGTTGTTTACGTTGAGCTGGCCTTTCCAGTGCTCGTGTGGCCGCGGCACACTCGCCCGCTGGTGCTCCTTGCCGCCGCGCTGGTCTGGCTTTCGCTGGGCCTGGCAAGCGGGCTGTGGCTCTTCAGCCTGACGCTGATCGTCGCCAGCCTGGCGTACTTGCCGGCGCAGGTGTTTGTTCGCCGCAAGTGAATTGTCAGTTGTCAGTGGTCGGTTGTCAGTTGTGGCCCGTGCTCGACTCGCGTTGACAACCTGGGCCCTTAGTTTGAAGATGCAATCATGCGCCACAACTGACAACTGACAACTGACAACTGACGATTAACGCAATGCCTCGCCGCAACCTGATCGTCCTGCTTCTGGCCGCGCTGGTCTCGCTGGCCTGCTACTGGCGCGCCTCGCGCAACCGCTTCGGCGACACCTTCTCGCAGGCGATGAACATCGTCGTCCAAGACTACGTGGACGAGGTCGAGCCGCGCCGCCTCTTCGAAGGGGCGATGGACGGCATGATGGACCAGCTCGACATGTATTCCGGCTACACCCCGCCGCAGGAATACCTCCAGTTCAAGGAGCAGATCGACGGCGAATTTCCCGGGATCGGCGTGATGGTCGAGGTCGATGAGAAGTCGAAGCAACTCAAGGTCCTCGTGCCGACGCCCGGCTCGCCGGCGGCCAAGGCGGGGCTGCGGCCCGGCGACGTCATCGAGGCGGTCAATGGCCACGCCACCGCGGACGTGCCGATCAGCGAGGTGGTGAAGCGGATCAAGGGGTCCGCCGGCACCACCGTCACGCTCACGCTCCGCCGCAAAGGAAGGCCCGAGCCGCTGGACGTCGTCATTCCCCGCGCGAATATTGCCATCGAGTCGGTGCTGGGCGATGTTCGCCGCGCCGACGGCACTTGGATCTTTCACCTGCAGGGTGATCCGCGGATCGGCTACGTCCGCCTCACCACCTTCGCCGAGCGGACCGCCGACGACTTCCGCCGGGCTCTCGACGATGCCAAGCCGGGGCAAGACATCGACGGCCTGATCCTCGACATGCGGGGCAATGAAGGGGGGCTCTTGAGCGCGGCCGTTGACCTCTGCGACATGCTGCTCGACGAGGGGCTGATCGTCAGCACGCGCGGCCGGGAGGGCGTGGAAAAGTCGTCCTACCACGCCAAACCCGGCACGGACCTGCCAGCCGACTTCCCCGTGGTCGTGCTCGTCGATCGCTACGCGGCCAGCGCCAGCGAAATCTTCGCCGCCGCGCTACAGGACCACCAGCGCGCGGCCATTGTCGGCGAGCGGACCTGGGGCAAGGGGACAGTGCAGAATATCGAGGAGCTGGAAGGGGGCAAAAGCGCGCTGCGGATCACGATCGCCACTTACTGGCGGCCCAGCGGCAAGGACATCCACAAGCGCCGCAATGCCAAGGACAGCGACGACTGGGGCGTGCGGGCCGATCCTGGCTTGGAAGTTGTCCTGGCCAAGGAGCTGTGGGAAAAGTCCGCCCGCACCCGCCGCCAGCGCGACGTTACGCCGCTCGCCGAACTGGAAGCCAAACGGACGAAGCCAGTCGTGCCGCCGGAAAAGCCAGCCACGCCGCAGGACGAGCCAGCCACGTCAGCAAACGAGCCGCCGATTCCGGTGCCCGACGCTGCGGAAGATGAACCGGTCGATCTGTTCTACATCGATCCGCAGCTTCAGAAGGCGATCGAAGTGCTCCACGAGCGGATTGACGCCGGGGCCGTGAAAAGGACGTAGAGGCCAACGTTGCCCGTGGCCGACGCTGCCAGCGTCGGTGCGGAATGCTCCGTCCGTTGGTCCTCGTGCTCGTCCTCGTCCTCGTCCTCGTACTCGATTGGCCCGAACCGAGGACGAGCACGAGGAGCCCGACTCCCGACCTGCCTCCGTCATGACTTGGATTTCCCCCGCTCATCGCCCATACTGTTAAGCCTTGTGGCGGGGGCGCCTTCTTCCAGGTGAAGCCGCGAGCGTGCAATGTCTGACCGCTTTGATCCCTATTACACCTGGCTCGGCATTCCGCCCGAAGAGCAGCCCGCCGACCACTATCGGCTTCTCGGGATTCGCCGCTATGAGTCGAATGCCGAGGTGATCGTCAACGCGTCCGATCAGCGGATGGCTTATCTGCGGACGTTTCAGGCAGGCAAGCGTGGCGCCGATTCGCAGAAGCTCCTCAACGAAGTGTCGGCCGCGCAGGTCTGCCTGCTCGATCCGGCGAAAAAGCGGGCCTACGACGAACGCCTGAGTCGCGAATCGGCGGCCAAGGATGTGGCGCCGCAGGCGGCAGCAGTGATCCCGGTCGAGATTCCGCGCCCCGTCATGCAGCCGCAATCTCTGCCGCGAGCGCAGGCGATCCAGCCTCATACGGCGACGCCCATCGCGCAGCCCGCTGTGAGCAACCCTGCCCCGGTCGTGACGCTCGCATCCACCGCCCGCCCGCTTCAGCCGGTGGTGAAGCCCAAGCCCGCGCTGCCAATCTCGCCGGTGGTGCTGATCGCAGCCTCGTCCGCGGCGGCTCTGATCTTGTTGATCGTCGGCGGCGTGATTTGGGCCTCTTGGCCGCGCAGGGAGAAGGTGGTGATCCCCCAGCCGACTGAACAGCCGCAGGATGAATCGCCGCGCGTTGTCACGCCTTCCAGGCCTCCCGTTGAGCCGGCCGATGTGCCGCCCACGTCTCCCGTCGAGAAGCTCCGCCCGCCGATTGCGACAGTCGAGAGTCCCCCACCGACGGCCGCTCCGGCGCAATCCGTTGCCGCAGAAATTCGAGCGAAACCACAAGGTTCTCCGCCTCCACTGGCAACGGTCCCCTTCAACGCCGATCAGGCCCGCGAGCTTCAGTCGGCGTGGGCGGGTCATCTGACGCTGCCGGTCGAACTGAATAACTCGCTGGGAATGAAGCTGCGGCTGGTCCCGCCCGGCAAGTTTCTGAAAGGGGTCACATCGCCGCGATCGGCCCAGTCGCGATTCTCCGAACCGCCGCGTGAAGCGGCTGTGTCCGCGCCGTTCTATCTCGGGGCGTGCGAAGTGACCATCGGGCAGTTTCGCACGTTTGTAACCGACTCCGGCTACCGTACGACCGCCGAGCGCACCGGTGAGGGCGTGACCGTTTGGGAAGCCGCACGCGGTCGCGGCGTGATCAACCCTGAATGGAAGTGGAGCAACCTGCCCTACGCTCTCGGCGAGGATCATCCGGTGGGCGGCCTCTCGTGGGACGATGCGGTGGCTTTCTGCGCGTGGCTCAGCGACCAGGAAGGCATGACTTACTGCCTTCCCGACGAAACCCAGTGGGAGTTTGCCTGTCGCGGCGGGAGCGGTGGCGCCTGGCATTGGGGCGACGACGAGCAGCTGATCGAGCAGCACGCCTGGATTCTGCCGACCGCTGGCTCGCAGCCGGTGGCTACGAAACTGCCCAATCCATTTGGCCTGTTCGACATGCACGGCAGCGCGACCGAATGGTGCGCCGATCGCTTGGGCGACGCTAGCGGCGATGCGGAACTGCGGTCCGTGCGCGGCGGCTCGATCAATACCGACAAGTATTCGACGGAGAGCGGCTATCGCCGCGGGCAGGCCCGCACGAAGGCATCCAACGCGACAGGCTTTCGCGTGGCGCTGCTCATTCCCGGTGTTGCGCCTGCCGATGCAGCCCTTCTGGCCAGCAGTCGTCCCTCTTCCCCAGCCGTGCCGGCAGAGTCTCCCATCCCCAGCGGATCGTCGCCGATTCCGCCGCTCGATCCGGCGAGCGTGCGGCACGTCCTCGGTTTCCAGGCCGGCCCTGGGCTGATGTGGGCCCGCTTCACTCCCGACGGCAAGATTTTGACCTTTGGCCGCGACGATTCATCGCGTGGCCACTCGATCGATACGGCCGATGGCGATCGAATCGTCCTCCCTATCGGAAAGCCAGTCTTTGCAATGAGCGCAGATGGCTCGATGCTGGCCTCGGTCGTGCGGTCTGGAAATCAGCCCGATCAGGTGATCGTCAGCCGCACCGCCGACAGCCGCCGCAATCGGTGGATCCCTGGTTCCGGCGGCTACTACGTTCGCAACCGGGTATTGGCTCTGGCGTTCTCCGAGGACCGGCGAATCCTGTTCGCGGCTTGCGGCGGGGATGAAAAGCTGCTGGCCTTCAACGTCTTCAAGAATTTCGAGCCGATCCCCGCGTTTCGCACCAACCTGTCGCAAGTCGATTGGCTCGATGTGGATGACGATAACCTGGTTTGCGCCAACTGGAGTGGCTGGGTGGAAGTCCACACCGTGCGCGGCAGGAAGCTGGTGCATTCGCTCAATGTCCCGATCGCCGCCAATACTCCGATCTCTTTGTTTTCATCGGGACCGAATTCGATGCTTCTGTTTGGTCAGGGGGACGCGCTGGTGCAGCGATATGCCGGTAAGCAGTCGCTCGCTCGGCTACCGCTGCCGGGGATGGCTGCGGACGTTCTGACCGTTTCGGAGGGTGGCCGACTGGTCGTGCTGCGCGATCGTGCGGGAATCGTCATCTGGAACGTTGCCCAGAACAAGGTAGAGACGCGGATCGACTTGTCGCATTCGATCCGCTTTTGTGCGATCCACAGCCTGCCGCCGCTGCTCGCTTTCGAAGGCCCTGACGACCAGCTGGTGCTGTGCGACCTGGCCAAACTCCTCGCACAGCCTCACTGGCGCATGCCGAGCGCGGAGGATTGGGCCGCCAGCTATCCCAAATCGCGCGGCTCGATTGTCCTGGCCAGCAACAATGTCCTGGCCAGCAACAATCCCCCGCCTCGGCCCCTCGATCGTCCGCCGCCCAACCGCTTCCCCGGCCCGATGCCGCCGGCCAACAATGCAGCCCAAGAGGCCGCCCTCGCCGCCTTGCGCGCCAAGGGGGTCCAAGGATTAGAGTCGCCGACCACCAACTACGTCCGTCTGGCCAACATTGAATTGACGCCACAGGAGGCGGACGGGCTCAAGCTGCTGCCGCAGCTAGCGACGCTCGACCTGACGGAGTGCCCCTCGGCCTCGCTGGTGCTCCACCGGCTGCGCGGTCTGGAGAGCGTGACGTCGGTCCAGTTGAGCAGGTCTCCGGCAAGCGACGATGACATGGCGGCGGTGGCCACTTTTTTCTCCCTGCGGGAACTACACTTATATGGCGCCAAAGTAACGGGCGCCGGCCTGGCGAAGTTGAAGGGCCTGGCCAACTTGCGGCAGCTCTCCTTGCCGGAGGGATCGGCGGCCGATCTGCTTGGCGCGATTGGAGATTTGACCAGCCTCGAGTATCTCAACAACGTGCCCGCGGGCGCCACGGATGCCGACCTTGCACGCCTGGGCCGCCTGGTCAGCCTGAAAGCGTTGTACTTGCACCAGGCCCAGCTGCAAGGAGAGGGCCTGGCCCATTTGAAGAACTTCAAGCAGCTTGGCCAGCTTGGCCTGCCCGAATCCCTTCCCGCCGCTGCCTGGCAACACCTGCAAGGCGTGGAGTTCGAGTCGCTGCACGCTCCTCATTCGCTGGGCGATGACGGTCTGAAATACCTGGCGGGCAACCGGCGGCTTAAGGAACTGAGCCTCCGAGAACAACTGACCGATGCCGGGCTGGCGGCGCTGGCCGGGTTTCCGGCCCTCGAAAAGCTGTCGCTCTATTCGTGCGTTCAACTCACCGACGGGGGACTTGCGCTGCTGGCACAGTTCCCCGCCCTCAAGGAACTCCGCGTCCAGCGGAATTTCCAGCCCGAGTCGATGCGGCACGTTGCGGCGATTCGGGGCCTCGAGCAACTGAACCTCACCAACTGCGATCACGATCTGCCGCTCGCCCCACTCGTCAGCCATCCGCGCCTGACGGCTCTCGAACTGGGCAAGGACGTCAACGACGACGACTGCGCGATCCTGGCGAAAATGGCGGGCATCAAAGAACTCCGGTTCCAGGGCAGCCAGCTCACTGCCCGGGGCATCGGGCAATTGCGAGCTTTGCCCCGGCTGGAGCGGCTCTTCTTCTTCCAGATTCCACTCGGCGAGGCGGAGGCCAAGGCAATCTGTTCGCTCACTCAAATCAAGCACCTAACGCTCATCAAACACGGTCTGTCGCGCGATCAGCGGGAGGCGATCCGCAAGACGCTCTCGCTCAGTTCCTATGGTGCATCGAACGACTAAGCCCGACGCCCGCCAGAACTCCCGCCAATTGCCCGCAGCCGGCGGCGATGTCCAGGCCGCGGCGCTGGCGAAACGTGGCTGGCAGGCCGTGCTCGCGGAGGACCGCTTGAAAACGCGCGGCGGCGGGGGAATGCGCGGGCTGGCCGTCATAGCCGGCAGTGCGGTTGAGCGGGATCAGGTTGATGTGGGCGGGCATGCCGGCGACCAGGCTGGCCAGGGCTTCGGCCTGTTCCGGCGTGTCGTTTTGCCCGTCGATGAGCGTCCACTCGAAGAAAATCCGCCGGCCCGCCGTGCGGGTGTAGTAGCGGCAGGCCTCGATCAACTCGTCGAGCGGCCAGGTGTTGGCCGCTGGAACCAGCGCCGCCCGCTCGGCCTGCGTTGCCGCGTGCAATGAGACCGCCAGCGAGCAAGGGCGGCGCTCGTCGGCCAGGCGGATGATGCCTGGAATGACGCCGACAGTGCTGAGCGTGATCCGCTTGCCGGCGATCGCCAGGCCGCTGGCGTCGCGGAAGATGTCGATTGCCCGCATCACCGCGTCGTAATTGAGCAGCGGCTCGCCCATGCCCATCAGCACGATGTTCCGCAGCCGCTCGGGCGGGCCGTCGGCTTGTAGGACGGAATTGCATTCCGTCCCAGACGGATTGAAAATCCGTCCTACTTCTGCCGCCAGCGAACGCTTTACAAACAGGGCCTGCGCGACGATTTCGCCGGCCGTCAGATTCCGCTCGAATCCGCGCTGGCCGGTGGCGCAAAAGACGCAGCCCAGGCGCAGCCGGCCTGCGTGCTCAGGCAGACGGTCGTCCGGCCGCGGAAGCGCATGCGGACCGTTTCGATTTCCCGTCCATCAGCCAGCCGCAAGAGGTACTTGCGCGTCAGGCCGTCGCTCGAATTGGCCGCGGCCGCTACGCTGGGCCATTGCAGCCGCGCTTCACTGGCCAACCGCGACCGCAGGCGTGGCGGCAGTTCGCTCATGTCCTCGATCGACGCCGCTCCTTCGCGATAAAGATACCGCCAAATTCGGGCGGCGCTCGCCGCGGAGAATCCCCAGGCGCTGGCGGCCCCTGCCAGCTCGCGGCGCGTCAGGCCGTGCAGATCAAGGCTCGGACTTGTCGCGGCGGGCATGTCTCGCGCCTGGTTCACGAATCACCGCACGTTGACGTTCCATTCGGCCGGCGGGTTCACATCGATGAGCGTGCCGTCCTCCAGCGTCACCTTGATTTCGTTGACCTTGATCGGCCCGGCGCCGACGCCGGAGGCCTCGACGCTGACGGTCCCCCGTGCTCTCGGTCCCAGGATGTCGAATTCGATCGTTTCGCTGGTCGCGCTAAGCGCGCCTGTGTTCAGGCGGCGAAACTGTTCCGCCGCCAGATCAGTTTCGACCGGCTCACCGAGATTCTCGGTCACGCCCTTGTCGGCGACGACCTTATCCACCGTCGCCGAATAGACCTCCGACAAGACCCGCTGCGTCCACCAGTCGTTGACATTGGGATTTGCGGCCACGGCCGGCAGCGGGCCAGTGACCCGCTCGAGCGTATCGCGGGCCGTATGAGTGCCCAGGAAGACGAGGCCGGCGCATAGGCCGAAGACGGCGACCGTGGCCAGGAATGCTCCAGTGACAAGTGCCGCGATCGCGCCGGGACTTAGTGCGCGGCTGGGCTGGGGCGGAGTGGATTGCGGGGCGATGGGCTGATTTCCGTTCATTGCATTACTTGTCACACATTCGTGCAACCACTTCACTCACTGCACATCGGCATACTCAGGCACGGCAGACTTCAACTCAAGCACCTTGCCATCCTCCAACGTGACTTTGATCTCGTCGATTTGCATCGGGCTGGTCGCTGCGGTCACGCTGACAGTGGCCCGCGCCTTGGGTCCGATCAGCTCGTATTCGATCGTCTCCTCTCTGGCCAGTTTCGTGCCGCGCGCCGCTCGCCGGTAAAGCTCCGGGGCGGCAAGATCGGTTTCTATGGGCTCGCCAAGGCGCTCGATCACCTGCTCATCGGCAACGACGACGTCGAGCGAGGACTTGTACACATCGCCGAGCACCCGCTGTGTCATCCAGGCGCTGCGGTTGAACGGAATGGCTACGCCGCGCGGCATCAAGTTGGCCCGCTCGAGCGCGTCCTGCGCGCGCGGCAGGCACAGGTAAGCCACTCCGATCAGGCCGCCCGCGCAGAAAATCGTGGCCACAAACGCCACGACGGCAATCTCCGCGACTCTCCTGGGACTGAGCGCCAGGCTGGGCTGAGAGGGCGGACCCGATGGGCGCCCGACTGGCTGATTTCCACGCATAACACCACCCACCACTCACTTACGACCATGGTGCATTTCGTTGCACTCATGCACCCTACCACTCACCAATCACCAATCACCAATCACCATTCACCTACTCACCACTCACTCGATTATCACACAAACTTCGGCACCTCTGGTTCCTTGATCTCCTTCAAGAGCCGCTGGATCACATCCTCGGTGGACATCCCCTCGGCCTGGGCCTGGAAATTCGTGCTGAGGCGGTGGCGAAGGACGGGAACGGCGATTTTCTTGATGTCGTCGATCGCCACACTGAAGCGGCCTTCCATCGCGGCCAGGGCCTTGCCGCCGTTGATCAGGAACTGTCCCGCCCGCGGCCCGGCTCCCCAATCGACCAGGTCCTTGACGAACTGCGGCGCCGTCGTGTCCTTGGGGCGCGTGGCCCGGACCAGGCGCGCGACATATTTGATGATGTATTCGCTGACCGCGACCGAGTGGACGAGCTTCTGGAGGTTGACGATGGCCCGCGACGAGAGAATCTTGCGGACCTCGACCTTCTCCGTGCGGGTCGTTTGCGTGAGAATCCTCTCCTCTTCCTCGGACGACGGATAGCCGACCTTGATATTGAACATGAACCGGTCGAGCTGGGCTTCCGGCAGCGGGTAGGTCCCTTCCTGCTCGATCGGGTTCTGGGTGGCGATGGTGAAGAACGGGTCGGGCAGCTCGAACGTCTGGCGGCCGACGGTCACTTCGCGCTCCTGCATCGCCTGCAAGAGGGCGGCCTGCGTCTTTGGCGGCGTGCGGTTGATTTCGTCGGCCAGCAGGATGTTGGTGAAGACGGGCCCTTCGACAAAGCGGAAGTTGCGCTTGCCCGCGTCGTCTTCATCGAGGACGTTCGTGCCCGTGATGTCGCTGGGCATGAGGTCGGGGGTGAACTGAATGCGCTTGAAGCTCACGTCGAGAATGCGGGCGAGCGTGCTGACCATCAGCGTCTTGGCCAGGCCGGGCACGCCTTCCAGCAGGCAGTGGCCGCGGGTGAAGATGGCCGCGAAGAGCTGCTCGATGACGTCGTTCTGGCCGACGATCACCTTTTGCAGCTCCTGCTGCATGAGCTGGCGATGCTGGGCGAACTCCTGGAGGATGTCGCCCAGGGACTTGGGTTTGGCCGGTGCGGAAGCGGTGGACATGCGGGAATTGCGAGGGGCTAGGGCTGGGGGCTAGGGCTAGGGGTTGGAGATCGGGTTCGACAGGGAGTGGCGAATCTGTTTTGCATTTTGCAATTCCTGTTTTGCATTTTGCAATTCATCTGACCGGACAGGAAACCTGGCGGCCATTGATTGCAAATTCAGTAGTTCCAAGTCCGGCTAGATCAGCATAGGTGAACGCAAGAGGGTTCCTCAGAATGGTTTGTGTCAACAGACCAAGCCAAGGAGGGC
>JAKEHX010000025.1 GCA_022614795.1 Planctomycetaceae bacterium
ATGATGCGCCAGGCCGATTGGCTGATCGATATCGGCCCCGGCGCGGGCCACCGCGGCGGGCGCATCGTCGCCACAGGCACTCCCGAGCAAGTGATGGCCGATCCGGCCTCGATCACCGGGCGATATCTCTCCGGCGCGGCCCAGATTCCGATTCCCGCCGAGCGCCGCCGGGCAGCCAAGACGCGCAGCATCGTCCTCGAAGGCGCGGCCACCAACAATCTCCAAAACGTCACGGCCTCATTTCCGCTGGGCCTCTTGGTCGGCGTGACCGGCGTCAGCGGCTCCGGCAAAAGCTCGCTGATTAACGAAACGCTCGCTCCCGCGCTCATTCGCCGGCTGGGCGGGATCGGGGCCAAACCCGGCCCGCACACCGGCTTGCGGGGCGTGAGCCAGATCGACAAGGTCATTCCGATCGATCAATCGCCGCTGGGCCGCTCGCCGCGCAGCAACCCGGCTACGTACTCCGGCGCTTTCGACGAAATCCGCAAAGTCTTCGCCGCCACCAAGGAGGCCAGGCAGCTCGGCTATAAGCACAACCGCTTCTCGTTCAACGTCCCCGGCGGCCGCTGCGAAGAGTGCCAAGGACAAGGCACCAGGCGGCTGGAGATGAATTTTCTCCCCGACCTCTTCGTCTCGTGCCCGGCGTGCCAAGGAAAGCGATTCAATCGCCAGACGCTGGCGGTGCGTTTCAAAGGGCTCTCGATCGCCGACGTGCTCGACTTGCCGGTGGAAGAGGCGCTCCCCTTTTTCGAGAGCCATCCGTCGATTCATCGCGTGCTGGCCAGCCTGACCGACGTCGGCCTGGGCTACCTGAGCCTGGGCCAGCCCTCGACGACGCTCAGCGGCGGCGAATCGCAGCGCGTCAAGCTGGCCACGGAGCTGGCCCGCACCGACACCGGCCAGACCCTCTATCTGCTCGACGAGCCTACGACCGGACTGCACTTCGACGACATCCGCCTGCTCTTGGGCGTTTTGCAGCGGCTCGTGGACAAGGGGAACACGGTCATCGTCATTGAGCACAACCTCGACGTGCTCAAGTCGTGCGATTGGCTGATCGACCTGGGTCCCGACGGCGGCAGCCGCGGCGGGCAGATCGTCGCCGCAGGGACGCCCGAGGACCTGGCCGCGCAGGGCGACAACGAAACCGGCCGTTTCCTCCGCCAGGTGCTGCACCGGACGAATGGATCAGGAATTCTCTAGCCACGGATGAAACACAGATGGAACACAGATATTCTTAAGGGGAATCCATTCCATACAGTCGCTGCCTTTCTCCTGCATCCATCCGTGTTGCAACTTTGTTCCATCCGTGGCTCCACTCCCCCTTGCTGGCTCGTTGCGCTTTGGATCGCCTTCCTTTGGGCCGCTCCGCTCGCAGCCCAGCCGGCCGCTGAATCGAAGCAGCGCGAGGTCGCCCGGCTCATCGATCAGCTCGGCAGCGAGGACTTTGCCGTTCGCGAAAAGGCCGGGAAGCGGCTGCTCGAAATCGGCGAGGACGCCTTCGATGCGGCCAGCGAAGCGGCCCGCGCGGCGAGCGACGCCGAGGTTCGCTTCCGCGCCCGCGAGCTGCTCGGCTCGCTCCGGCGGAAAAAGTTCGCGGCCGCTCGCCGCTGGGACGACCATCGAGATATCGTCTGGGCCGTCGCCTTCTCGCCCGACAGCAAGCTCCTGGCCACCGGCGGCGGCGGCGACGAGAAAGACGGCAATTGGACCGCCGGCTCCGACTTCGCCGTGCGGATCTGGAACATCTCGACGGGCGAGCTGGCCAAGCGACTGGAGGGACACACCAGCTCGATCAACTGCATCGTCTGGTCAGCCGACGGCAAGCACCTCGCCACCGCCAGCAGCGACGCCACGGCAATCCTCTGGGACGTTGCGACGGGCAAGCCGCTCTTGACCTTCAAGGGGCACACCGCGCCGATTTCGAGCGTTTGCCTGGCGGCCGATGGCAAGCGGCTGGTAACGGGAAGCTGGGACGCGGCGGTGATCGTCTGGAACGCCGAGACGGGCGAGGAAGTGAAGAAAATCCCCGGCCACTTTGGCCGCGTGTGGGATGTCGCCCTGTCGCCCGACGGCAAAACGGCCGCGGTCTGCGGCGACCACCCGTTCATCCGCCTCTGGGACCTCGACCGGTCCGCCGTGCTCACGGAGCTGCAAGGCCACGAGCAGGCCGCGGTCCGCGTCGCCTTCTCGCCCGACGGCACGCGGCTGCTCTCCGGCGGATGGGACAACACGGCCCGCGTGTGGACGCTGAAGGACGCCAAGTACGCCCTGCTCAAGACCTTTGCCGGCCACACGGGCCGCGTCGAGGGACTCGCCTGGGCCGCCGACGGCCGCCGCTTCGCGACCGGTTCGCTCGACCTCACGGTCAAGCTGTGGGACGTTGAAACCGGAGCCGTCGTGCAGAGCTACGAAGAGCACACCAAGGGGATCGCCCGCGTCGCGATTGCCAAGGACCACACGTTTCTCGCCTCCGCCAGCTGGGATCATACAGCCCGGCTGTGGCCACTTCCCAAACCGGGGCTGCTTCCCAAACCGTGACCGCTTCCCAAACCGTGACCGCTCCCAAAACTTAATTGATCATGCGACTTGTTCTGGCCCTGATTCAGCCCACCAAGCTCCGCGCCGTTCAGGAAGCGCTCGCCCGGATCGGCGTGCAACGAATGACGATTTGCGACGCCCAAGGGTACGGCCAGCAACTGGGCGAACGTGCGGAGCACGGCGCCCGCGACGGCCAGGCGGTCCTCTTGCGGAAAGTTGCCATGGAGATCGTCGTCAACGAAGATTTCCTCGACCGC
>JAKEHX010000257.1 GCA_022614795.1 Planctomycetaceae bacterium
CGCGATTCGGCGGCGTGCATCGCAGTTTGTCGAAAAATCAGCGGAAATTGTGCAGCTAGCAGACTCCGAAATCGATGCGTAAGCCGTGAGTGAGTGGTGAGTGCTATGTAGTGGTATGTGGTGAGCGGGTTGGTATTACTACTTAGTACCAAGTACTAAGTACTAAGTACTGAGTACTGAGTACTGAGTACCCGAGTTCCAAACTCGACCCCCGACCCCCGACCCCCGACCCCCGACCCCCGACCCCCGACCTCCGACTTCCGACCTCCAACCTCCAACCCTCCGAACCTGACCCCTTGCGGCCAACATCTCCCCAACTCGCCCTTCTGGTCGCCTTGCTCCTGGGCACGGCTGGCGGATGTCGTTGGAACGAGTGGTTCCGCCGCAATCAGGCCGAGCCGCCGCCAATCTTGTTCAATGCCCTGCCGTCGCGCGACGAAGCGGTCGCGGCCATCAACGCGAATTCGGCCCGCATTCAGTCGCTCCAAACGCAAGGCGCCACGGTCTCGATTCCCGGCGCTCCGTCGATTTCGGCCGAAATTGCACTCGAAAAGCCCAAGAACTTCCGCTTTCGGGCGAGCACGTTCCTCGGCTCCGAGCTGGACCTGGGCAGCAATAGCGAGCAGTTCTGGTTCTGGGCGGCCCGCGCGCCCGAGCCCCACGTCTTTTTCGCCCGCCACGACCTGTTCGCGGGCAGCCGGGCCCGGCAGATGCTCCCCATCGAGCCGACCTGGCTGATCGAAGCGCTGGGCGTCGTCGAAATCGATCCGGCGACGATTCTGGAAGGGCCGATAAAGGCGGGCGACGACCGCGTCGAGTTGCGAACGATGATGCAAGCCTCAGCCGGCGAGTTCACGCGGCTGGTGCAAATTCACGGCCGACATGGCTGGATTCTCGAGCAGCACCTCTACGATGGCCGCGGCCAACTGATCGCGTCGGCCCGCAATCTCCAGCACGAATATTACCACATCGACGGTGTCTCGCTCCCCAAGCGGATCGAGGTCGAGGTGCCACAGGGGAAGCTGCGGTTTCAGCTCGACATCAGCAAGTGGGCGATCAACCAGCAGCCGCCGGAGGGGCAGGCGCTTTACGAGCTGCCGCGGACCCAGTTGGGCAATTATCGCTTCGTCGACATAGCCGATCCGAACTTCGTCCCGCCCGGCGGCACGATTCCGGTCGATGCCCCGCCGCCGCGCAGCGTTTCTGGCGGCGGGCTGCGCAGTGCCGATCTCCGCGACCGCTACCGCGGCTTTCGATAGGTTGTCGGCACACTCCGCGTGCCGTCCAGCATTCTCTTAGGGTTCCGTAGTGCCGCGGCTGAAAAGCGCCAGGGTTCAGGCGGGATTCCCTGAAGTCTGGCGACTTCAGCTACGTGTTTCGGAGTGTGCCTACTGCATGGACGGCAGGCTACAATGGGGCAACCTCCCTCCCCGCCCCGCCTTCCCGCCCATGCCCGGCGTATTGCTCACTGCTTGGACGATTCGCCTGGCCCTGGCATGCTACGCCGCTTATCTGGCAGGCTGGCTGGTCGTTGCCATTCGCGGGAATTCAGGCACTTCCTGGCCGCGAGTCGCCCGCTGGCTATGGACGGCCGGCTGCGTGCTCTTCGTCATTCACGTCGCTTGTGCGTTCCACTTTTATCACGACTGGAGCCACGCGGCCGCGTTCGAGAAAACCGCGGCTGAAACTGAGCAGCTTCTGGGCCTGCGGTTCGGAGAGGGGATATATTTCAGCTACCTGTTTTTGATGCTCTGGGTGCTCGAGGTGATCGCCATTTGGACGTGGCCTGGCGTCGATGGCCAAACACCCCGACCACTAGCCAGGGCTTTGCGACTGGCCCTGCACGCCTATCTGTTCTTCATCGCGTTCAACGGCGCAATCATATTTGAAGCCGGCCCGACCCGCTGGGCCGGCATCGCCGCGTGTCTGGTGCTGGGCGGACTGGCCGTGCGAGCGGCGTATACTCAAAGTGCGGAATGTGGATTGCGGATTGCGGAGTGAGAAACGACGGTGAGTACCACCGACGGGGCGCGGAGTGACGCTAGCGACATACCAACGACGAAGTACTGAGTACTGAGTACCAAGTACTGAGCTTCGAACCCCCGACCTCCGTCCCCCAGCCCTAGCCCCCAGCCCTAGCTCCTCCTTCATGCCCCGACCGCTCAAAATCGCCTATCTCACCGCCGGGGCAGCCGGCATGATCTGCGGCAGCTGTCTGCACGACAACACGCTCGCCCGGGCCCTGATCGCCCTGGGGCACGATGTGCAGCTCATCCCGCTCTATACGCCGATCCGCACCGACGAAGAGGACGTTTCGACCCATCGCGTCTTCTACGGCGGGATCAACATGTACCTCCAGCAGAAGGTGCCCCTCTTCCGCTGGCTCCCCAAATGGCTCGATCGCTGGCTCGATTGGCCGTGGCTGATCGACTGGGCCGCGGGCCGCAGCGTGAAGATCGAGCCGCAGCAAGTCGCCGATCTCACCCTCTCGATCCTCCGCGGCCGCGAAGGCTTTCAGCGGAAAGAAGTCGAGCGCCTGGCCGAATGGCTCACCGGCGACCTGGCCCCCGACGTGATCGTTTTCAGCAACATCCTCACCGCCGGCTGCGTCCCCGAGATCAAGCGGCGGCTGAGTGTGCCCGTGGTCGTCACCCTGCAAGGCGACGACATCTTCCTCCGCGGCCTCCCCGAGCCGCACCATACGCAGGCGCTGGCCGAAATCCGCAAGCTGATCGGCCGGATCGACGGCTTTATCGCCAATTCGAAATACTACGCCGATCACATGGCCGAGTATCTGGGCATTCCCCGCGAGCGGATCGAGATTGTGCCGCTGGGGATTGATACGCGGGACTTCGCTAATCAATCTGAAATCCGAAATCTGAAATCTGAAATCCCGACCATCGGCTATCTGGCCCGCCTCGACCCCGCCAAGGGCCTGCACGTCCTGGCCGATGCCTTCATCCTGTTGCGGCAAATGCCCGGCATGGAACAGGCCCGCCTGAAAATCGCCGGCTGGCTGGGCGCGCAGCACCGGGCCTATGCCGAGGCCATCTTCAACAAACTGCGGGCAGCCGGACTGGGCGACGCGTTTGAGCACGTCGGCGAGGTCGATCGGCGCGGCAAGCTCGATTTTCTCGCGTCGATCGACGTGCTTTCGGTCCCCACGACGTACCGCGAACCGAAGGGGCTGTTCGTGCTCGAGGCTCTGGCGGCGGGCGTGCCGGTCGTCCAGCCGGAACATGGCGCCTTTCCCGAGGTGCTCGCCGAGCTTGGGGGCGGCGTGTTGCACCGGCCCGAAGATCCGCAGCACCTGGCCGAGCGATTGCGGGAGGTGTTACTCGACGTTGGCACCCGCGAAAAGCTGGGTCAAACGGGCCGCACAGCGGTATTGACCGGCAGAAACCAGCGCCTCATGGCCGAGCGGACTGCCGAGTTTCTGACGAGAATAGTCGAGCGGGGCTCAGCGGCCCCGCCATTGCCGCAAAGCGAAGCGGCACAAGAGCTTAGTGCGGCTGAGAGGACTTGAACCTCCACGACCTTGCGGCCACTAGAACCTGAATCTAGCGCGTCTGCCAATTCCGCCACAGCCGCGAGCTGCTTGATTGTTTATAGGATACGACGCCCCGCCTGGGCAAGGGGTTCGCACGGTAGCCGAATTCGCCAGAATTCGGGGCGTCGCCAACACTTAGAGCCGGAAGTCTGGCGACTTCCGCTACCGCACGCCGTTACTCATACCTCGGCACTTTGGCATCCACCTTCAGCGACCAATCGTCGATCCCGCCGGACATATTCTGGGCCTGCGTAAAGCCCTGCTGGCGGAGATAATGCGTCACCCGCTGGCTGCGGCCGCCGTGGTGGCAGTGGACGACGATCCGCTCGTTTTTCTGCGACTGGAGCTCCGCCAGCCGGGCCGGAATCTCCCGCATCGGAATATGCACCGTGCCGGCGATCTTGGCCGTGGCCACTTCCCCCGGCTCACGGACGTCGAGCAACATGAACTTCTCGCCCCCATCGAGCATCTTCTTCACACTGACCACGTCAATTTCCATGGGCAACATCAAGGCACCCGGCAAAACAGGAAAATGGGGCACATGGAAATGGTAGAAGATTGGGCCGACAAACCGCAACCCGCCTTAACTTTGAACCTTAAACCTTGAACTTTGAACTTTGGCATGTCTCCCCGCGAGCTGGCCACCGACGTCGTTCGCCGCCTCCGGGCCGCCGGCTATGAGGCGCTCTGGGCCGGCGGGTGCGTGCGCGACCAGATTCTCGGCATTCCGCCCAAGGACTACGACGTGGCCACCAGCGCTCTGCCCGAACAGGTCCGCGATGTTTTTGGCAAGCGCAAGACGCTGGCCATCGGCCAGAGCTTCGGCGTCATTACAGTGCTCGGTCCCAAGGGAGCCGGGCAGATCGACGTCGCCACTTTTAGAAGCGATGCGACCTACAGCGACGGCCGGCATCCCGACAGCGTCAGCTTCACCACGGCTGAGCAAGACGCCCTTCGCCGCGACTTCACGATCAACGGCCTGTTTTTCGATCCGGTCGAAAGCCGCGTGATCGACTATGTCGGCGGCCAGGAAGACTTGCGGGCGGGAATCGTCCGAGCAATTGGCGACCCACGCCAGCGCATTGCCGAAGACAAACTGCGGATGCTGCGGGCTGTGCGGTTTGCGGCCCGATTCGAGTTTGCCCTCGACCAGCGAACGCTCGCCGCCATTCAGCAGCAGGCGCACGAGCTGGTCATCGTCAGTGCCGAACGGATCGCGGCCGAAATGCGGCAGATTAAGATGCACAAGAATCGGGCCCGCGGCATGCAGATGCTCCACGCGGCGCGGCTCTTGGAAGTCGTGCTGCCCGAAGCCCTCGCCCTTTCGCCCGACGATCCCTGGTCGCCCGAATCGGTGGCTGACACGCCCTGGCGGCGGACGCTGCACATTCTGCACCGGCTCGACCAGCCGACATTTGCGGTCGCGCTGGCGGCGCTGCTCCGCGAGATTGAGATTGCGGACCCCACGATCGTCGACCTGCCGCGCCGCGTCTATGACCGCTGGAAGCTCAAGAACGACGAGCTGGACGGCGTTGTCAAGGTGCTCGCTGAGGAGCCGCTGATCCGCCGTGCCAGCCGACTCCCATGGCCGCGGCTTCAGCGCATCCTCATCGCGCCGCGATGCGACGAGCTGCTCAGTTACTGCCAAGCTGTGGCCGCAGTGCTCGACACAAGTACCGCCGAAATCGACTTCTGCCGTCAGAAGCTCGCCCTGCCCGCCGCGGAACTCAACCCGCCGCCGCTGATCACGGGCGAAGACCTGAAGCCGCTCGGCATTCCCCCCGGACCGGCTTACCGCGAGCTGCTCGAAGCCGTGCGCGACGCGCAGCTCGAAAAACGGATCGGCACGCGCGATGAGGCGCTGGAACTGGCGAAAGCAAACTGGCGACACTCCGGGACCTGTTAGGTCCCGGCTATTGCGCCTCGGCGAGCGGTGGGCGTAAGCCCACTGAGGCAATCCGGTACGATCCCACGGGGACCTGTCGGATCGCAGCTATTGCCCGTACGATGCTGGTCAACCTTGAACCTTAAACCTTGAACCTTGAACCTTGAACCTTGAACTCAACCGATGACCGACGACCCCCTCTTCCCCCTGCTGCTGATCCTCCGCTACATGCACATCCTCGGAGCGATCATGCTCATGGGAGGGACGATTTTCATGCGCTTCGCCCTGGCCCCCGTCGTGGGCGGCCTCGACTCCGCGACCAAGGCCAGCCTCCACGAGCAGGTCCGCGGCCGTTGGTCGAAATTCGTAATGCTCGCTTCGGGGCTTTTACTGGTCAGCGGCCTGACAAACCTTGCTCTGGCCGCGCGTTACACCTACGAGCCGGTGCTGGGAGTGCTCAACTACAACATGGTGGTTGGCATCAAGTTCCTGCTCGCCCTGCCGATCTTTCTGTTTGCCAGCTTCCTCGCGGGCCGTAGTTCGACAGCGAAGAAATTCCAGGCCAATGCCCTGACTTGGATGAACGTCAACCTCGCGCTGGCCTTGGTGATGGTCCTCATCGGCGGCGTGCTCAAATTCGTCCCCCGCCAGCCGAAACAGCCCGCCGCCACCGCATTTTCAGCCCCCGCCGAAGCGATCGCCGGCCAAACGCTTTCCTTCCAGCACCGCCGCGAATAAGCTCAATATTGGGGCAGGCTTCCCGCCTGCCATAAGTAGGCCCAGACTCCGTCTGGGCCAGGGAGATGAAAGAGGCAGAGTTTCAAGTTACATCTGTCCCTCACGGAGTGAGGGACTACTTGTGCTCGGTCCCAAGCTCTGCTTGGGACCACAGGAATCGAAGCTCTGCTTCGCGATTCACCGGGAAGCAGAGCTTCCAAGTCGTGCGTTCCCAAGCAGAGCTTGGGAACGAGAGGTATGGTTTTTATGGCAGGGTAAACCTGCCCCACTTCAACAGACGGCACACGGAGTGTGCCTACTACTTAAGATGACCGACCGACAGCGTGCTCAAGAAGTCCTTCGACAGGCCCGCGAAATCCTCGCCGAGCGGCTCACCGAATTGGTGCTCGCGCAGGGCGAGGAAATCCTGGCCGACGCCCGCGGCGAGTCGTACATGAACGAGATCGAGTCGCTCTACGAGCAGGTCGGTATGAAGCTGGCCCACCTTGGGCAGATCATCTCGCACCTGCCGGCCGAACCGATCGAGCCGGTTGCCACGACGGCCGCCGCGCATCACACGCCCGACGAGACCTTCAGCCTGGCAACCGAACCGACGCCCAGTGCCGACGCCGTGACCGAGGACACACTGCCCGCGATCGAGGGGCCGGTTTATGTCGCCGCGCCGGCCCTGCCGCCCCCTGGCGGTGCTCCCAGCTCGCGGGCCCGCGCCACGCAGCTTTCGCTCCAGGCCTTCGCCGCTCAAATCCAGACGGGCGACCTCCTGTCTGCCGGCCGTACGCTCGGGGCCCTGTTCGAGCTCGATGAGCCGCGGGCCGTCGCCTGTGCGGCCACGTTCGCCCAGCGCGTCCGCTCCGACGCCGGCTTCTTCCGCCGCGTCATGCAGCTTCGCAGCCAGGTCCAGGCCGGCGACGAGCAGCGCGTCCGGGCCCTGTTGGGCGACTGCTTCGGCTTCTCGCGGCTGGAAGCGCAGGAAGTCCTCACGGTTCTCAGGCGGCGATTGCGACTGGAGGATTAATGGACGGCAAAGCCAAAAAGCGGCTCGAAGTCATCCGCCAGAAGCTGCTACTGCTTAAGCAGAGGCTGGCCGGGGCCAAGAGGCAGGACGACGAGCCGGGCGAAGTCAAGAGGTACGAGCAGGAGATCGCCGCCCTGGAAGCTGAAGCGGCCAAGCTGCGCTCGGCGTAGTGGGACAGGCTTCCAGCCTGCCAACTATGCAAAATCCGCAGGCGACATCCCCACCGCCACGATGCTGCACGCCTGCACGACGTTCAGCCCCTGAGCCTCGGCCGCTGCGACCAGCTCGTCGCTCTCGCTCCCCGGATTGAGCCACAATTCGTCGCAGCCGCGGGCGACAATCTCCGGCAGCACTTTCAAGCCCACGGCGGGGGGCAAATAGACGCTGATCCGGTCGAGCTTCAAGCCACTGGGAATCGCAGCGAGCGAAGGATAAGCCTGAATCCCTTCGATCTCCTCGGCCTTGGGGTTGACTGGATACACGTGGTAACCACGGGCCTGAAACGCCCGGACGGCCTTGTTGCCGAATTTGCTGCGATCGGTTGAAGCACCGAGGATGGCGACGGTGGGCATTGAAGGGGCTAGGGCTGGGGGTTAGGGCTAGGACGGAGTGACGGAGGGAAGGAGGGACGGAGTGAAGAAAGGAGGTTTCGGCAAACAATCTGATTTCACGGCTCTGTCCCTCCGTCCCTCCGTCTCTCCGTCTCTCCTTCACTCTGTCTCTCTGTCCATCCGTCTCTCCGTCTCTCCTTCACGCTTCATCCACCACCGGATTTGTCAGCTTTCCGATCTTCTCAATCTCCACCGTGATCGTATCGCCGTGCTTCAGAAACACCGGCGGCTTGCGGGCGGCGCCGACGCCGTGCGGCGTGCCGGTCATGATCACGGTGCCGGGCAAGAGCGTCGTGCTCCCGCTCAAAAAGGCGATCAGCGTCCGCACGTCGAAGATCATGTCCTCGGTCGTCCAGTCCTGCATTGTCTGGCCGTTGAGGACCGTCTTGATCGACAGGGCGTTGGGATTGGGAATCTCGTCTTTGGTCAGCAGGCACGGACCCAGTGGGGCGAACGTGTCAAAGGTCTTGCCGCGGCACCACTGCGACCCGCCAAAATCCTTCTGCCAGTCACGGGCCGAGACGTCGTTGCCGCAGGTGTAGCCCAGCACGAAGTCCAGCGCCGACTCTTTCGTCGCATTCTTGCATTTTTTGCCGATCACCACGGCCAACTCGCACTCGTAATCGACCTGCGTGCTTTTGAGCTTCGTCGGCAGGACGATCGGCTCGCCCGGGTTCTGCACTGCCCCCGGCGACTTCATGAACAGAACGGGCCACTGCGGAATGGGCGACTTTCCCTCCTCGGCGTGTTTGCGGTAGTTGAGGCCGATGCACAGGATCGCCGCCGGCTTCACGGGCGCCAGCAGCTTGGCCACCTTTGCCTTGCGGCTGGAAACCGTAAATTGCCCCACCAGATCGCCGTCGATCTCCAGGGCCGAGCCGTCCGGCTGCTGGCTGGCGTAACGAATCTGACCGGCAGGCTCGGCGTAGCGGATGAGGCGCATGAGAGAGGGCTAGGGAAAAGGGCTGGGGGCTAGGGGAGTTGCGATACCTATGTTGGCTTCATGAAGAAGTAATCGCAAGACGGAGGGACAGAGAGACGGAGGGACAGAGGGATGTCTCTCCGTCTCTCTGTCTCTCCGTCTCTCCGTCGCCCTAGCCCTAGCCCCTCGCCCCAGCCCTCCACTCCGCGTCCCGTTCAAACGGAAACATCGGCCGCCGCCGCCGCTCATAGTGGAATTCTGCCAGATCGGCCGCCGTGCAGCCGGGCGTATTGACCCGCAAGAACGTGCGGCAAACCTCTCGATAGGCCGCGATCGGAGCGTTCACCCCCTTGGTGACGATCAGATGGAACTCGGCCGGGTTCAGGCCGCAACTGGTGATTTGCCGCAGGCTGAACGGCGGCGTCCGCCGGCTGGTGAGGACGATCGTCAGGCCCGTGTCGGTGCGGACGACTGCCGTGCGGCCCTGGTCGTAGGAACCGATGCCCCCATGCCGCGGGTGCGGCTCTTCGAATTTGCCGTCGAACATTCCTTGCACCGTCGCCTCGCACGCCAGCGGCGGTCCGTGCAGCTTGTCGGTCTTGCCCCCCACGCGGAACAGCCCCGTCCCCCATTCGCCAATCGCCTCGGCCATGGCGACCGACTCGGGATCGCAAAGTACGACCAGCCCCTTGGGCAGCTTCCGCTCGTGAATCGCTTGGGCCAGCAGCGTGCCGTCGCCCGGCGAGCCGCCGCCTACGTTGTCCCCCATGTCGAGCAAACAGACCGGCCCGCTCAGGCTCGCAGACTTGTCGAGCGCCCCCTCGATGCTCAGAAATTCCCCTTCGAACTCCTTGCGATGTTCCCACAGGTATCCCGCCAGCTCATCGGCCAACTGCCGGGCCAAGGCCGGCTCGTTGTCGGTCACGACGATCACGCTGCTTCCCATTTCCGGCACATCGGCATAGGGAAACCCCAGCATGATGCTGTTGCTGACCACGCGGTCGTCCGCCAGTTGCTCGTCGGCCCGGCGATAGAGCGATACGCACGGCTCTTCGGCCGTGTGCTGCTTTTCGATATTGATCGCCAGCGGCGGAAAGGCGGCGGCCATCTTCGGCTTGACGTGCCCCCGCAGCGTGCGGCAGATCAGCCGGGCGGCGTCGATGCCGCGGGCCCGCTGGTCCAGATGCGGATTCGTGCGATACGCGATCAGCGCATCGCAAGCTTGGGCCATGGCCGGCGACAGATTCCCATGCGGATCGAGCGTGCCGATGATCGGTCGATCCGGCCCCAGCTGCCGCCGAACTTCACTTAGCCAGTGGCCATCGACGTCTGGCCACGGCTCGCTCACGGTGGCCCCGTGCGGCGCGACCAAAAGGCCGTCGATCGGGCCAGCCGCATCCATCGCCGCCAGCATCATGTGCATGAGAGTCTCAATCGCCGGCTTCTCGACGACGCCAAACGGCAACGCCCGGGCGGCGAAGATCGGCACCGCCTCGGCCTGCTCTCCTTCAAGGGCATGCAGCATGCCCCCTACTTCGTGGTGGGTCCCCGCCAGGCGGTCGCGCATCGCCTCGCCGGTGACCAGCAGCTCCTCTTCAAAGTGGGCCAGTCGCGTCGGCTGCGCGATGAACGTGTTCGATTCCTGGAGCAGGGCAATGATGCCGATCCGCATGGCAAGCCTCAGCAGGGCGAGAGCCTGCTCAGCTTAGCAGAACGGCAGGCCGGGCACCGCCTTCGGTCGTTTGTGGTGCGGCCGTCTCGGCTGTACATACTTCGGTGCAGGGCCATTCATGGCCCTTTGCCTGGTTAGGCCCGCCGTTTACGGCGGGTTCGACTGACGAACCAAAAAGGGAGCGATTCGGTTCGGGCCGTGGTAAAATGGCCCCGCAAGGATTTTCCGCCTTTTGCGCGCACATCCCGCCCCGAATCTCCGCCTTGTTCTAGGACACGTTCCCTCATGCCCTCCGACGGTGACGCCGCGACGCTGGATCGCTATCGCGGCTACCTGCACCTGCTCGCCTCCCTGGATCTGGACCCTGGCCTCCAAGGCAAGCTGGATATCTCGGGAGTCGTGCAGCAGACGCTGCTGGAGGCCCATCAGGGGCGCGAGCAGTTTCGCGGCGAAGGCGATGACGCCCTGGCCAACTGGCTGCGGC
>JAKEHX010000258.1 GCA_022614795.1 Planctomycetaceae bacterium
GAGTTGAATCCGCCGGGCATTCTTCCGCATCGCGGCGAGTAGAAACTCCATGGCCGCCCACGACTCTTCACGGAATTTCCGCCGGCTCCAAAGGTGGATCAGAATTGGCAACAGAGCGGCCAATCCCCATAGCAGCATCCAGGCGCTGCCGAATTGCCAGAAGGCGAGAAATGGGCTTAGCATTCGCCGCCACCTCTGTTTCCTCGGTCCCAAGCTCTGCTTGGGACTGCGAGTCTGGAAGCTCTGCTTCCCCGGCCGTAACGCGAAGCAGAGCTTCGCAAGGTGGGTTCCCAAGCAGAGCTTGGGAACCAGAAGAAGGCGAGCGGCATCATCCCGCCCTCCGTCGCCGCGTCGCCAGAAAGCTCGTCAGCGCCACATCGACCGGCTGGTCGGTCCGCAACAGCACATAGTCGATCTGATTGATGCGGCAAGCTTGCTGAAGCGACTGCTGGAAAGCCGCAAATTCCTTCAGGTAGGCCCGCCGGATCACGGACGGATCGGCATTGACGTCGGGAAATCCTTCCAGCCCTTTGAACTGCGTGGGACCGCTTAAATTGAAATCGATCTCCTCCGGGTCGAGCACGTGAAACAGGACCACGTCGTGCCGCCGGTGGCGGAAGTGCTTCAGCCCCGCGACGAGCGAGTTCACGTCGTCGAAAAAATCGCTCAGCACAACGACGACGCCCCGCTTCGTCAGCCGCTCAGCCAGCTCATGGAAGATCGGCCCAGCCGCGGTCCTTTTGCCAGCCTCGGCCGATTCCATCACGTGCAGGACCTGCTCGAGGTGCGACGGGCTGCCGCTGGGACGAAGGAGCGTGCGAATCTGGCTGTCGAACGTGGCCAGGCCCACCGCATCCTGCTGCTGGAGCACCAGCCACGCCAGCGCCGCGGCCACGCTACTTGCATATTCGCCCTTGCTCAGATCGGCGACGCGGCTCTTGTACCGCATGCTCTCGCTCACATCGAGCACGAGGTAGCAGATCAGGTTCGTCTCGTCTTCGTACTGCTTGAGGTAGACCTTGTCGGTCCGCCCGAAGACCTTCCAGTCGACGTACCGCAGGTCGTCGCCGGGGGCGTACTCGCGGTGCTCGGCGAACTCGATCGAAAAGCCGTGGTAGGGGCTCTTGTGCAGCCCGGCCACGTATCCTTCGACGATATGCCGCGCCCGCAGGGCCAGGCCCTTGAGCTTAGCCAGCGTTTGCGGATCTAAAGACGTCGGGGACTTTTCCATGATCGGGTGTCGATCAATTCCGGCCGGCCGATGACCGCGCGGTCAAATTGCCAAGAGTTCGGCCACGGTAATGAGGATTGAGAGGGCATTACCTCGTACGTAAAACCCCGCGCGTTAAGCAATTCGATGTGCGCAGGCAGGACTTCATAGACGGGGTCCGACGCCACTAAACGCACTGGGGCAATCTCAATCATCGCCCGCCACGCTTTCGCCCATTCAGCTTTTGGAAGTCGAATAGTCAGCATGATTACGCGCTCTTGAACACATTGGGGACATTTTTTGCGGGCGAGTTCTCGTCCTGGACAGGTACGTGGGCCACTAGGCGGCGAATCACTTCGTCCGCATTCACGCCGGCCGCGTCCGCATTGAAGTTCAGCTTGAGCCGATGCCGCAGCACCGGCGGGGCGATCGCCCGGATGTCGTCCGTCGTCACGAAGAACCGGCCCATCAGCACGGCCCGCGCCTTGGCCCCCAGCACCAGGTATTGGCTGGCCCGCGGCCCGGCGCCCCACAGGACATATTCCTTTACGAATTCGGGTGCGTCCGGTTCTTGCCGTCGCGTCAGCCGGGCCAGCGCCAGGGCATAGCGCGCCACGTGGTCCGCGACCGGCACTTTGCGGACGATCCGCGTCAAGGCAGCAATCTGCTCGGCGTGCAGCGTCGGCGTGATCTTCACCTCGATATCGGCCGTCGTTCGCTTGACGATCTCCAGCTCCTCATCGGCCGACGGATAATCGACCCACACGTGGAACATGAACCGGTCGAGCTGGGCCTCGGGCAGCGGATACGTCCCCTCTTGCTCGATCGGGTTCTGCGTCGCGAGAACGAAGAACGGCTCGGGCAGCGGATGCCGCTGGCCGCCGACCGTCACCTGGTGCTCCTGCATCGCCTCGAGCAGCGCCGCTTGCGTTTTGGGAGGTGTGCGGTTGATTTCGTCCGCCAGGATCACATTGCCGAAGATGGGCCCCTTCACAAAGCGGAACGTCCGCTCCCCCGTGCTCTTGTCTTCCTGGATGACCTCCGTCCCCGTGATGTCGGAAGGCATCAGGTCCGGCGTGAACTGAATCCGGCTGAACTGAAGAGCCAGCGCGTCGGCCACCGTGCGGATCATCAGCGTCTTGGCCAGACCCGGCACGCCCACCAAGAGGCAGTGCCCGCGGGCAAACATCGCCACGAGCAGCTCCTCGATCACCTGCTTCTGGCCGATTACCACCTTGGCCAATTCGCCGGTAATCTGCCGGTAGGCCTCGTTCAGCCGATGCACCGCTTGCAAATCGTCGTCGGTTTCCATGCCCCTTGGTCGCCCAGGATGAAGAGTTTGTTCTGATTGATTCTAGCCGGTCCCGATTCAGCGATGCGACCCTGGCCGCGGTTTCACTGGCCACGGTTTCACTGGCCCGAACGATAGACGCTGGCCGGATCAACCAGCCGCTGGGCGACGATCGCAAGTCCTTCGGGAGTGACCTGACGAAAGAAACAGGACCGGTAACCTTCGTGGCAGGCAGCCCCGATCTGCTCCACCTTCAGCAGGATCGTATCCGCGTCACAATCGACATAGATCGCGCGGACGGTCTGCGTGTGGCCGCTTTCTTCCCCCTTCCGCCAGAGCCTGCCGCGGGTGCGGCTGAAATAGACGGCCTGGCCTGTGCGGACCGTTTCGGCAAAAGCCTCTGCGTTCATCCAGGCGACCATGAGCACCTCGCCCGTCGCGGCATCCTGGGCGATGGCCGGCAAGAGGCCGTCATTGCGGGTAAAGTCGGGCCCGCCTGGTGTGGGAGTGGTGTTCATGCAGTTGATTCTAGGCCGCGACACGGCGCACATGGAATGGTTCGCGCGGCCGGCACAACTGGCTCAGGAGCTACCAGCTTTGCAATGAGACTTTGGAGCGGGCTGTTTCGCGAACACCCTTCCAGGCTGCCGATGAAAGGTCCGATTCGTCGCCCTGCGCTACCCCGGGGAAAGCACGCTGTGAACGACTCGCTTAGCATCGTTGTGCCGGTGCGTAACGCTGAAAAAACTCTCGCACCGCAAATCAGCAAACTGCTCGATGTGCTCCCCGATCTGACCGGGCAATTCGAAGTGGTCGTCGTTGACGATGGCTCGACCGACCAGACCGTCGAGCTGGTGCGCGAGCTGGCCAGAGCGTATCCCCAGTTGCGGCTGATCCGGCACCGCGAGCCGCGGGGCATCGAAGCGGCTGTGCGGACGGGCTTGCAGTGGGCCCATGGCCGCACGGTTTTCGTCCAGGAGGACGCCTCCGCACTGAGCGCGGCCGACCTGCGCGAGCTGTGGTCGCTGCGGCATGACGAAGAGCTTGTCATGGCCCGCGCGGTTCCCCGGACTGGTGTCTTCGACGCGCAGCTTCTCGACCGGCTCAACCAATGGGGCCGGACGCTCAAGGCCGCCTCGCCGTCGCCGCGCGGAGGGGGCATTCACATGATCCGCCGCGCCGCGGTCGAGAGGCTGCTCGCGGACAACGAGACCGACGACGCGCTGCACGTGACTCAGCTTCCGGCCAAGGCGGCCCGCACGGATTGCTCGCACTCTGCACCGCCGCAGCGGCGAGGCTCATCGTTTCTGCGCCATCTGAAAGGCCTGACGCTCGGCAATTGACGGCCAGTGACGATGATCAAAGTCGCGGCTTAATACCGCAGGATGCACCAGAGGGCCCACAGCCCGTCGCGCCACGTGATCTTCTTCCCTTCGCGATACGTGCGGCCGTAGTAGCTGATCGGCCGTTCGTAAAACCGCACGCCGGGTACCCGTGCCAGCTTCAGCGTCAGCTCCAGCTCGATGCCGAAGCCCCGCTCGCATAGGCTCGGCGCAACTTGCATCAGCAGCTCGCGGCGGACCATCTTGTAGCACGTTTCGACGTCGGTCAGCATCCGGCCCGATTTCCAATTCGACAGCCGCGTGATTACCTGGTTCCCCCAGCGGTGCCA
>JAKEHX010000259.1 GCA_022614795.1 Planctomycetaceae bacterium
GAGGTTGTGAATCTTTCGTAGCTGAAGTCGCCAGACTTCAGGTTTTTCCGCGGATTCGGAACTCTGGCGAGTTCCGCTACGGGATTCATTCACAACCTCTGGGTACTGGGTACTTAGTACTGAGTTCAGGCTCATCGCTGGCCTGCTTTTTGTTCCGCGATCGCTCCCCGCCCGAGGGTCCGCATGTCCGCCGTTGCCGCCCATCGCCCGACCGATGCCGTCCATCTCCATCCCGACGACAACCTGTGCGTCGCTGCCCGCAACCTCGAGAAAGGGGAGCAGTTGGCTATCGCCGGGACTTCGATCACGCTCAATGAAAACGTGCGCCTGGGCCATAAGATCGCCGTCCGCCCGGTCCGCCGCGGCGAGTACCTGCGAAAATACGGTCAGATCATCGGCCAGGCGACGAGCGACATCGCCCCCGGCCAGTGGATCCACTCGCATAATCTGGTAAATGGCGAGTTCGCCCGCGACTACGCCAGCGCCACCGCGGTTCCTCCGCCTCAGGCGCCGATCGCAGGCCGCACGTTTCAAGGCTTTCGCCGGCCCGGCGGCAAGGCGGGGACGCGAAACTACATCGCCGTCGTCTCGACCGTCAATTGCTCGGCCACCGTTTGCAAGTTCATTGCCCAGCACTTCACGCCCGAGCGGCTCCGCGATTTTCCCGGCGTCGATGGCGTGATCGCCGTCAAACACGGCGGCGGCTGCGGCATTCAGTACCAGGGGCTGCAGCACGAGGTGCTCAACCGCACGCTCGCCGGCATGGCCAAACACCCGAACATCGGCGGCTATGTGCTGATTGGTTTGGGCTGCGAACAGGCCACCAGCGGCTACCTGATGCAGTCGCAGAATCTCGTGCAGATCGGCGATGTAGCAGGCACGCCGAGTGTACCGTCAGACGGCACACGGAGTGTGCCTACAACTTCGCGTCCGCCCGTCCTGTCGATGCAAGACTTGGGCGGCACCGCAAAGACCGTGGTCGCCGGCGTGAAGCTCGTCGAGCAGCTGCTGCCGCAGGTGAACGCCGCTCGCCGCGAGCCGATCCCCGCCAGCGAGATCATCCTGGGCACCAACTGCGGCGGGTCCGACGGCAACAGCGGCGTGACCTGCAATCCGGCCCTCGGCGTCGCATCGGACATGATCGTCGCCTGCGGTGGCACGGCGGCCCTGGCCGAAACGACCGAAATCTACGGCGCCGAGCACCTCCTCACCCGCCGCGCAGTGAGCACGGCCGTCGCCGACAAGCTGCTCGCGCGGATTCAGTGGTGGCTCTGGCATACCGGGCTGTACGGCGTCGAAATCGACAACAACCCGTCGGTCGGCAACAAGGAAGGGGGCCTCACCACCATCACCGAAAAATCGCTCGGGGCGGTCGCCAAGGCCGGTTCGACCGCCATGACCGAGGTCTACCAGTACGCCGAACCGATCGCCGCCAAGGGCCTCGTCGTCATGGACACGCCCGGCTTTGACCCGCCCAGCGTGACCGGGCTCGTCGCCGGCGGATGCAACGTGATGGTCTTCACCACGGGCCGCGGCAGCTGTTTTGGCCTCAAGCCGTGCCCCACGATCAAAGTCGCCAGCAACACGCCGATGTACGAGCGGATGATCGACGACATGGACCTCAATGCGGGCGAAATCCTCGCGGGCCGCCCGGTCGAAGACGTGGGCCGCGAGCTCTTTGAGAAAATCCTCTCGGTCGCCAGCGGCGAGCGCACCAAAAGCGAGCAGCTCGGCTACGGCGACGAGGAATTCGTGCCGTGGCAAATCGGGCCCACTCTGTAAGAGGGTCTAGGGACTAGGGGCTAGGGGTGCAAACGGATGATGAATTCAGTGCCTTCCCCTAGTCCCCAGCCCCTAGCCCCTAGCCCCTCTGATTTTATGCGCGCCGCGATCGCGCTTGCCATCGATGGCGTCAATGCCGGCCGCGGCGGGCCGTTCGGGGCCGTGATCGTGAAAGATGGCCAGGTCGTCGGTCGCGGCGCGAACCTGGTCACCTCCACCAACGATCCCACCGCGCATGCCGAGATCGTCGCCATTCGCGACGCCTGCGAGCGGCTGGGAGTCTTTCACCTGGCTGGCTGCGAGCTGTTCACCTGCTGCGAACCGTGCCCCATGTGCCTCGCGGCCATCTACTGGGCCCATCTGGCCCGCTTCTACTTTGGCTGCACGACGGCCGACGCCCACGCGATCGGCTTTTCGGACCAGGCGATCCGCGAGCAGTTCGCCTTGGATGCCGCGGCCCGCAGCATTCCGGCGATTCCGCTCATGCGCGGCCAGTCGCTGGCGGCCTTTGATGCCTGGACGAGCAAGCCCGACCGCGTGCCGTACTAAGTGGGGCAGGCTTCCAGCCTGCCATGCCAGTAGCTGAAAAGCGCCAGAGTTCAGGCAGCATCTCCTGAAGTCTGGCGACTTCAGCTACGGTTCGGCATCTGCCAGCGGCCCGTTTTGAGTATAATACGGGATTGGTCCCGACTCGAAATTGCCGCTGATGAGCACTGCCGAGATTCTGCCCCCCGCCGCCGAGGTCGAGCCGCCGATTGCCGACTGCGTCCGAATTCGCGGAGCACGGACCCACAACCTGCGGAATATCGATCTCGACATCCCCCGCGGCAAGCTGGTCGTGATCACCGGCCCGAGCGGATCGGGAAAAAGCAGCCTGGCCTTCGACACCCTCTTTGCCGAGGGGCAGCGGCAGTACATTGAAAGCCTGTCGGTCTATGCCCGGCAATTCCTCAGCCAGCTCGAGCGGCCCGATGTGGACCAGATCGAGGGCCTGCAGCCGGTAATCTGCATCGACCAGCGCCCCGGACAGGCCAACCCCCGCAGCACGGTCGCCACTACCACCGAAATCTACGACTACCTGCGGCTCCTCTTTGCTCGGCTGGGTGAAGTCTCGTGCCACCAGTGTGGACAGCCGATCCGCCAGCAGTCGATCGAGCAGATTCAAGACGCCCTGATGGCCCTGCCCGAAGGGACCAAGCTGATGCTGCTGGCGCCGCTGGTACGCGGCCGCAAGGGGCAGCATCAGGAGGTTTTTGACGCCATCCGCAAGGCGGGCCAGGTGCGCGTTCGCGTCAACGGCACCGTGTACGATCTCGATGCCGCGGGGCCGCTCGATGGCCGCAAGGCCCACACCATCGAAGCGATCGTCGATCGGATCATCATTCGCCCCGGCTCGCGGTCGCGGCTGGCCGAATCGATCCAACTCGCCGTGAAGCAGAGCGAGGGGATCGTCGTCGCCTGCTACCTCGACCCCGCCAGCGAAGAAAAAGCCAAGGCCGCGGGCAACGGCAGCGAGAAATTCTGGACCGACCGGCTCTTCAGCACGCTCTATGCCTGCCCGAATTGTCAGATCAGCATCGAGGAAATTGAGCCGCGGACCTTCAGCTTCAACAGCCCTTACGGCGCGTGCCCGCGCTGTGAAGGGCTGGGCCATCGCTTGCAGTTCGATCCGGAGCTCGTCGTACCCGACATGAGCCGGTCGGTAGCCGACGGGGCGATTGCTCCATGGCGGGC
>JAKEHX010000026.1 GCA_022614795.1 Planctomycetaceae bacterium
ATCGCCCGCTACCCGCCCATGTCCACCGAACTCACCTGGCTGGGCCATGCCAGTTGGCAACTGAAGACGGCCCAGCACACGGTCCTGATCGATCCGTTTCTCGACGACTCGCCGACCGCCCCGGTGAAATCGGGCGCCGTCCAGGCCGATTTCATCCTGGTTTCGCACGGACATTACGACCACATCGCCGATGCGGCGAAGATCGCCAACCGCACGGGGGCTACGGTCGTTTCGAATTACGAAATCACGACCTGGCTGGCCAAACAGCATCAGGTCAAAAACACCGTCGGGGGCAATCTGGGGGGCGGGACGATGTTGCCGTTTGGGCGCGTGCAACTAACGCTCGCCTTTCACAGCTCGTCGCTTCCCGACGGCAGCAACGGCGGCAATCCGTGCGGCTTTCTACTCACGCTCAATGGGGGACCCAAGGTCTATTTCGCCTGCGATACGGCCCTGTTTGGCGACATGGCCCTGATCGGCCGCGGCGGGCTCGACGTGGCCGTGCTGCCGATTGGCGACCTGTTTACGATGGGACCGGACGACGCACTCGAGGCAGTCAAGCTGCTTCAGCCTAGGCGCGCCCTCCCGTCGCATTTTGGCACCTGGCCGCCGATCGCCCAGGACCCACAAAAATGGGCCGAGCGCGTGCGGACGGAGACGAAATCCGAGCCGGTTGTGCTTCGTCCGGGTGAGAACATCCAGCTTTAGAAATTTTAGCGTTGTCGCGATCGTGAATGCCCCGAGGTTGACTATGTCGTGCCGCGTGCCTTTCTGCATCTTGCTCCCATTGATCTGCATCCTTGAAACTCAGGCGACCGCCGCTGACTGGCCGCAGTGGCGCGGGCCGGAAGGAACGGGGGTCAGCCCGGAGAAACAACTGCCGATCATCTGGCACGAGGATCGCGGCATTGTCTGGAAATGTACGCTGCCCGAGTGGGGCACCAGCACGCCCGCAATCTGGGGCGATGCGATCTTCATCACCTCGCACACAGCCGAAAACAAGCTGCTGCTTTTGCGGATCGATAAGAAAACCGGCACGCTCGTCTGGACCCAGGAAGTCGGCAGCGGCGAGGCGCCGCGCGGCTCGCCGAAGCGTTCGACGCAGGTGTTTCATCAGCTGCAAAACCTGGCCAGTCCCTCGCCAGTGACCGACGGCCGCTATGTCGTCGCCCACTTCGGCAATGGCGACCTGGCCTGGCCGCGTACGACTTCGAGGGCCAGCAGCTCTGGAAACAGAATCTCCAGAAAGAGCACGGGGCCTATAGCATCTGGTGGGGGCACGCCAACAGCCCAGTGCTCCATGGCGACACGGTCATTTCCATCTGCATGCAGGACTCGCTTGCCGACAAGCAGGACAAACCGGTCGAGAGTTACCTCATCGCTCACGACCTTCGCTCCGGGCACGTCCGCTGGAAGATGTCGCGAATGACCAAGGCCAAAGCCGAGGAATGCGACGCCTATACCACGCCGCTCTTGGCGAAGCTTGGCGGAATTGAGCAACTCGTGGTCATGGGGGGCAACCAGCTCGACGCCTACGATCCAGCGACCGGCAAGCAACTCTGGTTTCTCCCGAGCCTGGTTGGTGGCCGTACGGTCACCGGCCCGACGATCGCGGGCGAGGTGATCTACACCACCCGCGGCATGCGCGGCCCGCTGTTGGCCGTTCAACCGGCGGGCACGGGCGAGTTGAACCATCGCAACATCCTCTGGAGCCACAACGAAGGGACGCCCGACACCTGCTGTCCGGTCGTCTGGAGCGACCTGCTATTCGTCGTTGCCGATGACGGCGTCGCCCGCTGTTTTGAAACCAAGAGCGGCAACCTCAAGTGGAAAGAACGACTCAAAGGGAAATACAAAGCCTCGCCGATCGCCTCCGAGGGCCGCGTCTTCTTTTTGAACACCGCGGGTCTATGTACCGTTGTCTCGGCGGCCCCGCGTTTCGACAAGCTGGTTGAGAACCAACTTGCCGACGAAACGATCGCTTCGCCCGCGACCAGCGACGGGCGGATCTACCTCCGCGGGAAAAAGTCGCTGTATTGCATTGGACGTTAGCTATCGCTCGCTTCACGAGCGGAATCGCACTCTAACCGACTATGGCTTTCAACTCCCGTTCCCACGGCACCCGATAGGTCCGCTCGAGCATCTTGGCGGCCTCGTCGTCGCCGGTTATTGTTTCCGCCGCCGCGTCCCACTTGACGCTCCGGCCGAGGCGCAGCGAGAGATTGGCCAGGTGACAAGTTGTTGCAACCCGGTGGCCGCTTTCTAAATCGGAGATCGGCGTCTGGCGGCTTTTGATGCAGTCGAGGAAGTTCCGCACGTGCCGGCGGAACTGGTCGAGCGAATTGCCGCTCTTGTCCTCCAGCGGCTCGGTCCAGAGCCTGACTTCCATGGGCTCGCGTACCCGCTGGACGCCACCCACCGGCTGGCCATCGGTGAATTGGGGGACGGCGTTCTCGGGGCGGATCACCTTGTCGGGCGTGATCGTGAATCCGCTGCGCGAAATGGCGAGAGAACCCTTCGTTCCGCAGAAGAGGAGCGACGATCCGGCCGGTTCGCCGAGCGCCGCCTCGCGGTGGGACCACGCGGCCGTGAAATCGCCGAAATCGAAGAGCGCGTCCTGTGTGTCGGGCGTTTCGCCGCCGTCCTGTAAGGCAAGGCGCCCGCCCAAGCTAGCCACGGAACCTAGCGGCTTGCCGCCCAGAAACCAATCGACGATATCCAGCGAGTGCTGGCCCAGGTTCGTCATCTGCCCGCCCGAATAGTCCCAGAACCAGCGGAAGTGATAAAGGCCGCGAAGTGAGTTGTAGGGGCGCAGCGGCGCGGGGCCGAGGAACATGTCCCAGTCGAAGCCAGCCGGTGGCGGACCATCGGCCGGGCGGCCAAAGCCGGGCATGATGTTACGATAGGAGTGCATGCGAACCGAAACAACCTTGCCGATCCGTCCGGACTGAATCAGCTCTTTGGCCCGTTGATAGTGCGGCCCCGACCGCTGCTGCGTGCCGACCTGCACGACCCGCTTGTGCCGATTGGCCACGTCGATCATCCACTGTCCCTCGCGCGGAAACAGCGTCAGCGGCTTCTCGACATACACGTCCTTGCCGGCCGCACAGGCGAGCATCGTCATCAGGGCGTGCCAATGATCCGGCGTCGAAACAACGATGGCGTCCACGTCGCGATCTTCCAGCAGCTTGCGAAAGTCGCCGTACCCGCGGACCTGCCCGCCGAGCATCGCCCGGGCCTCATCCAGCCTCCCTTGATGGGCCTCTGCCACCGCGACGATGTTCACATCCGGCTGATCGCGGAAGTCGATCGCGTGCCGCTTGCCGATCAGGCCGTAGCCGACCAGGCCAATGCCGATCTTCTCATTGGCGCTGGCGGCCCGACTGGTTGCGGCCGCGGCAACCGAAGCGGCGGCAGCACCGACGAAGCACCGGCGGCCTACGGTGAGCGATTCGGACATGTCCGTACCTCGGTTTCCACATACTCGGGTGCCACGCCCAGCGTGGGCGTGCTCTTGGTGCTGTCATTTCACCTTGATCTCATGCAGCGTGAACGGCGCGAGCGTCGTCGCATACACAGTCCCGTCCTTCGCGGCGCAGATTCCCATCACCACATAGCGCGGCGCGAGGGTCCCATCTTGCTGCTTTTCATAACCATGATGCCACGGCAGCGGCTTGCCGTCGTCGCCGGTGAACTTCGTGAAGTCCGGGTTCTTCACACCGATCGGCCCGTGATCGACGCACGCCGCCGCTCCCGGCTGATAGCTGACCACATGCAAAGGCTGCCCCCCTTTCTCGAAGGTCGCCTCGACCCCCATCCAGACCCGGCCGTCCGGCGCGACGCACATCGCCCGGCAGTCGGTCGCCTTGGCGTCCTTGATGAGCGGCCCGTGGCTCTTGCCGGCGAGCGTGGTGCCCGTCCCCTTCAGGTCATAGCTGTAAAGCTGGTTGCCGCTCATCGCGACGGCCCACAGCGTGGTCTTGTCCGGCGACAGGTCCCAATTGATCGGATGGCTGTGCTCGTCGGCCAAGTGCGACTCTTTCGTCGGCGGCTGGCCGTCGATCGTCTGCGTCAGCGTTTGGAGCTTGTCAGCCGCCGGGTCAAACCGCAAGATCTGTCCGCCCAAGAGCGGGTGATAGGCCCGCCCCGCATGATCGACGACGATGAACGCATACATGTGCCGGGCATCGACCAGATCGCGGTATTTGCCCGTCTCCAGATTGAGCACCATGAAGTGCGTGCTCTCGATCGGCCGCTCGTCGCTGCACGTGCTGATGTAGGCGACGCCCCGTGATTCGTCCGGCGTGATGCTGATCACCCCCTGGTGCTTGACCGGAATGTCATACACCAGTGTCTTGCCGGTTGCTGGGTCATAGACCATCGGGTAACCGCCGGGATAGTCGGTCCGCTTCTCCTCCGAATTTGGCTTGGGGTAGCCCTGCTTGGTGCCGAAGTAGATTTTGCCGCTCTCGCCGACGTTGTTTCGCGTGTGAATTTTGGCCTGGGCCGCGAAGCCGCTCGCCGTGCTGCCAATTTCCTTCATGCAATCGACGACCGTCTTCATCCCCTTGGTCTTGGGATCGAATTCGACCAGGTACGCATTCGAGCCGTACTTGGCCGTGCCGACGTAGATTTTGCCGTCTTTCCCCTCGATGATCGAGAAATAGCCGCTCCCCTCGCTGGTCAGCTCCTTGGGAATGGCGTGGGCGGTTGACCAAAGCCAGGGACGGCGGGCGGTGGCATCCTCTGACCTGACTGCCCAGGCCGAGCAAAAACCCGCGATGATAAAGACGATTCCCAGCCGTGCTGCCGATTTCATGATCTTGCTCCCCAGGTTGTGAAACGCGAAATCAGGATAGCGGCCGGCGACGCGGTTCACAAACATTCGGACATCTTCATCGCCATTACGGGGAGGAGGGCGTAGGATACCGTGCTGGCAGGTGACGCGTATCTTGCCGAGCCAAGTCCTTCGGAGCCAATTCCTCCTGGCACCCGCGTCGCCGTTTTCCTCGACGATGCCGCGTCCGGAGCGACGCTTGGCTATTACGGCACCCTGCTTGGCGAGGATTGAGGAGCGTATGAAGAAGTTCCACGAAGCATTGTCCGAGAAGGATCGGCGGGCCTGTTCTGTCGACACACTGGGTTCTTACTTATCCGATGGCTTCGGTTGCTCTTTCTTTGCGTTCGGCAGTTTGATCGAGAGAAGGGACCACCGCGTGAAGTCAGTAACGTTTCCTTGAGCGTCCTGGGGAATCGAGAAAATTACCTCGAACTGCGGCTCGCGCCACTCAGTCTCGTCGAGGCGAGGGTTCGGGAGCGGCGGCGAGGAGACGCTGGATTCGATGATATTGAAGATCGTCCGCGTGTGAGTCACGTCAGCTATGGTTTGATCGCGGGTTGCCCGGCTGGGCTCTCTCAGGCCCAATTCGATCTCCCTTACCTCCTGGCGTCGGTTGAAGCCTCCCCCGGGAATGAACTCGGCAAACTTCGCAAGTAGATCGCGCTGACGGCCGTCACGGAACCTAACCCCAACCAATTCTACGGCTCGACTTTGGGGACCGACGATGATCGGCCCGGCCCCACCCCCATAGCCTGGGTGCGCCTGCTCGGTGTCTCTCGGTGACTCCTTGTTTGGCTCCGGCAATTTGATCGAGACAAGATACCAACGGTCGAAGTCGCTAACCCTCCCCGGGGCGTCTTTGGGGATCGAGAAAATGACCTCGAACTGCGGCCCGTGAAAGTCGATCTCAGAGGCTGGAGCCCGTCTTTCATGTCTCCAGGACACGCTGCAGAAAACGAGGTTTTCGATCGTGCTCGCATGATTCCTCTGGACCGTCGTCTCTGCCTCGCTTCGCTCAAAACCCAGTCTGATTTCGCTTCCCTGGTTCGGTCCCACCTCCACAAATTTGGCAACCAGATTTTTCTTACGTGTCACGGTGTATCCGGCCCCAACGAGTTTCACCGTTCGGTTTGCAGCGTCGATCGTTTCCACCTCTGCATCCTTTGGTTGTTCCCCGTCGGCACCGGCAACGCATACCATCAACATGACAAAGGCGTGGACATATTGCATGACGCAGGCTCCTTCACTGAATAGAGCGTATTTTAATTCCTCCACGCTGCCTGTGCTGTGGCTGATGGGACCACCAGTTGATGCTCAGCAGGCTGGACGTGGAAAAGTTCGGCTCACGTACTCATCGTCCTTGGCCAAACCAGTAAGCGCAGGCAGTTCCGAGGGCCATGAGGACGAGCTTGAGGGTGGCACCGTCCATCTCGAGCAGGTGCGAGACAAAGAACAGCAAGCTTTTGTCTTTGACGAAAGGCGCGCGGAGCCACTCGGCGATGATGATCAGGATCGCAGCGGCAACGGCACATAGCACACCGAGGAGTTGGCTCCTGCCGCGCGCCGCCCAGCCCGCACCGATGCCAATTGCAGCTCCTGGCAGGGCATGAGCGCCCAGGGCCTGAGTCGCTAACCAGCGGAACAGAAAGTAGCCAATCAGCCCTCCCACGATCGCACCGCCGAGGCCGCGGACGAGGAGCATGGGATCGAGCGGTTGGGCGGCCGGCTCTGGCGGCGGGTTGGGAAGGCTGGACATTGTTGATTCTAGGGCGGCAATCGGAACGCCACAGAGGGCGTTCCCTACAGCGAGTATGCACAGGCCCCGCCCGGCGGTCGGGACCTACTTCAGATGCTCGGCAAAGAACGCGGCGGTCCCCTCGGTTGTGCGTTTCAGTTCGGGCTCGCCCCAGCCGTGGTCGGCGCCCAGCATCAGTTCCACGCGGCCCGCCATGCCCGCCTGGTGCATGACCTCGGCCATCTTCTCGGCCTGGGCGAACGGCACGAGCCGGTCCTTCATGCCGTGATAGATGAGCGTGGGGGCGTCGTCCTTATCGACGTAGGTGATCGGCGAGGCAGCCTTGTAGTTGTCAGGTTTTTCTTCCCTAGTGCCGCTGAGGAACTTGTGAATGAGACTGGGTACATCGACGGGGGTCGTGGGAAAATCGGCCGCCAGGTCGGTGGGGCCAAAGAACGCCACAACCGCCTGGACCTTGCTCGATTGATCGGCGTGGCCGCCTGAGCCTTCCAAGCCGTCCTTTTCGTCCATCGTGCCCAGGAGCATCGACAGGTGGGCCCCCGCCGAGAAGCCGACGGCGCCGATCTTGTCAGGATTGAGCTGATGTTTTTCGGCATTCGCCCGCAAGTAACGAATGGCGCACTTGACGTCTTCGACCTGGGCGGGAAAAACCGCCTTGGGCACCAGGCGGTACTGAATCGTCGCGGAAACGAAACCGCGCTTGGCGAATTCGAGAACGTGCGGCGTGTGAACCTTGCGGTTGCCCCCTTGCCATCCGCCGCCGTGGATGAAGACAACGCACGGCGCGGGCTTGTCGAGCTTTTCGGGGCGGGCAATGTCGAGGGCCAGCTCGACGTCGCCCCCTTTGCCGAAGACGATGTCCGGCTCATACGCGACGCCGTCGGGGACTTTCGGGGCCGCGTTTTGGGCCAAGAGGAGCGACGGAGCGAGGCACAGGACGAGTGCGACCGCGGTGCGGGTCATTGGTTGTCTCCGGAAGGGGGCTCACACAGAGGCACGGAGGCACAGAGATTGATGCTGTATTCCCCTCCGTGCCTCTGTGCGAGATTTAAATGTCATGTCATTTGATTGCAGAAACAAGAAACGTCGGATTCGAGGCCTCGAAATGGAGGCGTTCGAGTTGATCGTTGCCGCGCGACAGATTGATCATCAGGACCTGAGGGTCACCCTCCTTGGCCAGCAGTACCTCGCGGACGGCTGCCAGGTTTTCGACGCTGCCGACATTCGCGACCAGTCGGCCGCCGGGCCGAAGCTGTTCGAAGGCCAACTCGACGATCCGCCGCACCTGCCGCCCGGTGCCACCGACGAAAACGGCGTCGGGCGGGGGCAGGCCGGACCAGGCTTCGGGGGCCTTTCCCAGAATTGGCGTGAGGTTGGCGACGCCGAACCGCTCGGCATTGCTGGCGATCAGGGCGTAATCTTCGGGGTCCATTTCGATCGCGTAGGCGGCCCCGCCAGACGCGATCTGAGCCGCCTCAATCGCCACGGACCCGCTGCCTGCGCCGACATCCCAGATGGTGCTGGTCGGGCCGATATCGAGCAGCGACAGAGCGACGCAACGGACTTCGGCAGGCGTCAGGAGGCCGCGCTTCGGCTGCGACTGGAGAAACGATTCGTCCGAATTGCCAAACAGCTTGCGGCCGCGCATCGACACGGGCCGGTCGGGCACGTCGGGCTTGCGGACCAGAATCAGCACGTTCAGCGGCGAGAAATCCTGGCCGGCGACTTCGGCCAGGTCCCCCTGGGTCACGCATTCATCAGGTGAGCCGAGGTTTTCGCAGACGTAGGCGGTGAAATAGTCGATCTTGCGGTCGAGCAAAGCCCGGGCGACGGCCCCTGGGGGTGTAGCCTCTGTCGTGAACAGCCCCACTTTCGCCGCAGTACGGGCCTTTTCGACGACGAACTCCAGCGGCTGGGCGGCGAGATTCGTGAGGTAGGCGTCGTCCCAGCTTTCCTTCACACGGGCAAACGCCAATTGCATCGAGCTGACATGCGGCCGGACCTCGAACCGGTCCTTCCCCAGCCGATCGCACAAGTAGCGTGCCGTGCCGTAAAAGAGCGGGTCGCCAGTCGCCAGAACGACGACGCGCTTGCTCCCCGCGGCTTCAATTCTGCGAACCACAGCGTCGAGATCGCCGCCGATTTCGACCCGTTCGGCCTTGCCGGGAATTGCGGCCAGCGACGCCTTGGCCCCGATAAGCAACTCGGCCTGCTCGACAACTTGCCGGGGCGCGGCAGTCAGCCCCTCCAGGCCGTCGTCGCCGATGCCGATGATTTCAACCTTGCTAGTAGCCACGCTGCATCCTTGGGCAGGAGTGGAAAATGCGTGTGGGCATTGTAGAAGATGCAAACTAACTGGCATAGCGCGTTGTCATTCGGGCCGCTGGCGGCTACAACGCGAAGCTTGCCACGATCAACAAACCCCGATTGGTATTGAACCATGCCCCGCGCCCTGGTGACCCCCACGATCCTTCGCAACTGCCCCGGAAACTACTCGGAAATCCTGGTGCAAGGCGGATTTGAAGTCGTTTATCCCTCCGCCGAATTTGATACGTATCCGAAGGCGAATCTGCTCAAGGTCCTTGAGGGAATCGACGCGATGCTCGCCAGCACCGAACCGCTGACGCGCGACGTGCTGAGCCAGACGAAGCTGCGGGCAATTGCGCGGATGGGCGTGGGTTTTGATTCGATTGATATTCCTGCGGCGAGCGAGCTTGGAATTGCAGTCACCATCACGCCAGGGACGCTGGAGGAGTCGGTCGCCGAGCACACCGTGGCCTTGTTGCTGGGGGTGACCCGCGCCATCGTCCAGCGCGACCGGGAAGTGCGGCAAGGCGTGTGGACGCGCAAGCCGCTGCCGCGGATGGCGGGCAAGACGTTCGGCATCGTTGGCCTGGGGCGGATCGGCCGGGCGGTCGTGCCGCGCGTGCAGGGGCTGGGAATGAAGGTCGTCGCCTGCGACCCGTTTGCCGACCAGGAATTCGCGGCTCGCCACAACGTGACGCTGCTCAGTCTAAACGAACTGCTTGCGGCCGCGGACGTCGTGAGCCTCCATCCGCCGACGACGCCCGACACCTTCAACATGATCAACCGCCAGACTCTGGCGCTCATGAAGCCGGGAGTCCTGCTGATCAACACGGCCCGCGGAGCGGTCGTGGATGAAGAGGCCCTGTGCGAGGCGCTCGACCGCGGGCACTTGTTCGGGGTAGCGCTCGACGTGTTCAAGACCGAGCCGCTGCCAACCAACAGCCCGCTCCTAAAGTATGAAAATGTGCTGGTCTGCACGCATATGGGGGGCCTCGACTGCGAATCGCAAATCGCCACCAGCAGCCTGGCGGCCCGGTGCATTGTCGATCTCTACCAAGGGCGGTGGCCCGAGGCGTGCGTCGTCAACAAGCAGCTGCGCGAGGGATGGAAGTGGTAAAAGGTCCAAAGTCCAATGTCCAAATCCGAATCCTGAAGTCCTAAATCCTGAATCCCAATTCGTAGTCCCGCTTCCGCATTTCCAGACGCAGGCGTAGATTGATACCGTCCGATCGGCCCTTGCACGATCGCGCGGGCCGCACCCAGATGCCCGATGTGTCCGCTCAGAGCACCTGCCGCGGCGCCCGTAGCCTTGATTCGCTATCGCCCATTTCAGAATTGGGACCCTCCGGCGCTAGCGGAGATTTGGCGGACTCAGCCGCCGCTGCGGGGACGGCTCCAGGCGATCACGCCGCCGCTCTTGGAGAAGCATATCTTTGCCAAGCCGTGGTTCGACCACGAGGGGTTGATCATCGCGTGCGAGGGGGCACGCCCGATCGGCTTTGCCCATGCCGGGTTCGGCGCGAGCGACAACCTGCGCGACATCGACAGGCATCAAGGGACGGTCTGCCAGGTGATGGTCGCTCCGCACGCCAGCCGGGGCACGATCATGGTCGAGCTCCTGGCGGCAGCGGAGGACTATTTGCGCCGCCGCGGGGCGACGCAGATCTATGCCGGGTGCCAATTCCCGTTCAATCCGTTTTATGTGGGCGTTTACGGCAGCAGCGACGTGCCCGGCGTGCTAGCGACCGACCAGGAATTCCAGTCGCTGCTGCGCGGCGCTGGCTATCGAGCCCATTCGCGGCGGACTCTGTGGCGGCGGACGCTCGCGGGATTTCGCGCGCCGGTCGATCGGCAGTGGATGCAGGTTCGGCGGCGGTTCGCGGCCGCGCCCGTGCGCGACGATTTGCCTCGCAATTGGTGGGAAGCCAATGTCTGGGCTCACCACGACTGGACGCGCTGCGACCTGACGCTGGCGGGGGGCGGCGAACCGGTGATTTCCGCCACGCTCAGCGACATTGAGCCGCTCGCCCGCGACTGGGGCGTGCAGACGATTGGGCTCGTGAATCTCGACGATACGCCCGAAGCCCGCGAAGAGGGACTCACCGAGTTTCTTCTGGGGGAAGTGATGCGCCAATATCACAGCCAGGGCTATGCGGCGATCGAAATCCAGGCGGCTGCCACGGATACGTCGCTGGCCGAGATTTTGACGAAGCTTGGGCTGGAGAACTACGATGAAGCGGCGCTGTGGAGGCTGGCGCCATAATGCGATTGAGCGCGTAATGCCATGAATACGCCGTCGAGAATCGAGCGCGGAACGCAGGGTGCTCGCGCTTCGCGCTCGATGACCGTGGGCTTTGACCTCTTGCGCAAGCATCTTTGGCTCTGGCCGCTTTTGGCTGCCGCGATGCTGGCAGCGGCGGGCGTATTGATACGCAACGCCGTCGAACAAGCCGCGAAGGGGGAGCTGGCCAAGAACCTCGAGACGATCCTGAAGGCCGACGTGAAGGCGCTGGAAGTCTGGATGATTAATCACCAGATGGATGCCTTCAGTCTCGCCGAGGATTCCCGCGTTCGTAAAGTGACGGCCGCGCTCGTCCAGGTCGCAGCGATGTCGCCGGACGATCCGACAGCCCTTTTGCAATCCGATTTGCAAAGCGAAGTCCGGCAGGTCGTCAAGGCGCAGCTCGACGGGCGGGACTACTTCGGCTATGTACTGCTCGACCGCTCGGGCACGATCCTCTCCAGCGACCATCCGGAGCTGATCGGCAAGGATGCCCCCTTGGAATATGCTCAATTGCTCGAGCGCACCTTGGCCAAAGTCAAGACGGTCTCGCGGCCCTTTCCCAGCAGCGTGCTCTTGCCCGACGAAAACCGCGAGCTGAAGGCCGGATTGCCGACGATGTTCGCGGCCGCCCGCGTTCGCGATCCAACGGGCGATCCCGCGGGGGCGATTTTCCTGCGACTCAAGCCCGAGCTGGGTTTTACCGACATCTTGCAGGTGGCCAGGTCCGGCGAAACCGGCGAAACCTACGCCTTTGACAAGGACGGCTTGCTTCTTTCCGAAAGCCGCTTTGACGACCATCTGCGCTCGGCCGGCTTGATACCCGATCAGCCGGGGGCCAAATCGATCCTGTCCATTCACGTGCGCAATCCAGGGGTCGATCTGACGAAGGGTGGCCGCGCTCGTCTGCCGCGAGCCAAGCAGCCGCTCACGCACATGGCGGCCGAGGCGATTGCCGGCCGGCCCGGCGTCAACGTGGAGGGATACAATGACTATCGCGGCGTCCCCGTGGTCGGCGCCTGGACCTGGCTGCCGGAATACGAATTTGGCGTGACGGCGGAAATCGACGTGGCCGAGGCGTACGCGCCAATCTATATCCTCCGCCGGGCGTTTTGGGGATTGTTTGGCCTGTTGGCGGCTTGCGGCGGCCTGATCCTGCTGTTCTCGATCGCGATGGCACGCTTGCAGCGAGCGGCCCAGAAGGCGGCCCTGGCCGCGAAGCAGCTTGGCCAATACCAGCTTGAAGAGAAGCTCGGCGAAGGGGGCATGGGGGTCGTCTATCGCGGGCGGCACAAGCTCCTCCGCCGGCCGACGGCGATCAAGCTGCTGCACCCGGAGAAGACGACCGACGACACGATTGCCCGCTTCGAGCGCGAGGTGCAGCTCACCTGCCAGCTCAATCACCCCAACACGGTAGCGATCTACGACTTCGGCCGCACACCGGAGGGGCTCTTCTTTTACGCGATGGAGTATCTGGAGGGAATTGACCTCGACGCCCTGATCAGCCGCCACGGACGCCAGACCGAAGCCCGCGTGATCCACATCCTCGGGCAGATTTGCGGCTCGCTTGCCGAGGCCCATTCCATTGGCCTGGTGCATCGCGACATCAAGCCGGCGAACCTGATGCTCTGCCGCCGCGGCGGAGTGAGCGACGTGGTCAAGGTGCTCGACTTTGGGCTCGTCAAGGCGATCGACGCGCAGAAGCAAGCGACGCTCACCGCGGCCAACGTGGTGATGGGAACGCCCAACTACATGTCCCCCGAGTCGTTCGAACGGCCCGATTCGGTCGGCCCGCAGAGCGACCTGTATGCGGTTGCGGCCGTCGGTTATTTCCTGCTCACCGGCACCGCGCCGTTCTCCGGCCAATCGGCGATCGAGATTTGCATGCACCATGTCAAGACTCCGCCGCAGCCGCCGTCGGCACGTGTGGGTTCGCCGATCGCCGCCGACCTGGAGGCTGTGCTGCTGCGCTGCCTGGCCAAGCTGCCTTCGGACCGGTTCGCCAGTGCCGGCGAATTCGCCCAGGCGCTGGCCGCTTGCGCCGCGGCGGGCACGTGGACTGCTCGCCGGGCCGACGACTGGTGGACGGCCCACCTGGCGGGCCTGAGCGGCACGCAGCCAATTTCGTCCAGCGCGGTCACGGCCAGCCTCCATCAAGCGGCGACGATGGAGCTGTCGCGCTAGCGGCTCATTTCCGCAGCGCCGCGAGCGCCGCCCGCACGCTGGCAAGCTGCTCCTGAAGCTGCGCCAGGCTGTCGCGCTCGGACTGCACCACGTTGGCCGGCGCCCGGCTCACGAAGCTCTCGTTGGCGAGTTTGCCTTCCTTCGCCTTGATGAGGCCGAGGTACTTCTGCTCGAGTTGCTCGTACTTGGCGACTTCGGCGGCCTCGTCGATCAGCCCGGCCAGATCGACATAGACTTCCATTCCGGCCAGCGCGGTCTTCGCGTTCGTTGGCGGAATAGCGACTTGCGGCCCGAAGCCCGTGGCCGTGGCATTGGCCATCGACTGGAAATAGGTCGCCATCGGCTGGAGCAGGGCCGCGGTAGCCGCGTCGCACTTGATCGCGAAATTCAGCGGATTCTTCCCGGGAATGTTCTGCCGGCTGCGAATTTCGCGGATCGCCCCCAGGGCCTGCTGGAACACGGCAAACCGCGACTCGATCTCGCGGTCCTGCCATCTCATGTCCGCCACGGGCCATGGCGCGGTGATCAGCCACTCGGGCGCCCGCGACGGCGAGCGGGGGGCGTCAGCCCCCTGAGGCAATCCGCGCTCCGGCGCGACTCTATTCAACAACTGCCACACCTCCTCCGTAATGAACGGCATGATCGGATGTAGCAGACGCAAGAGCACATCGAGTGCGTGCGCCAACACGCGCTGTGCCGTTGGCCTGGCCTTCTCGTCCGCTAGCCGAGCCTTGGCAATCTCCACGTAGAACGAGCAGAATTCGTCCCAGGCGAAGTCGTAAAGCTCTTTCGCGGCGTCGGCGTAGCGATAACTCTGGAGCGATTTGGTTACGCCGTCGGTCACCGTCGCCAAGCGTGAGAGGAGCCAACGGTCTTCGACGGTCAGGTGAGTGGTGAGTGGTGAGTGGTGAGTGGTGGCTTGGCTTGACGCTGGTTTTGGTACTGAGTACTGAGTACTGAGTACTGAGCCGGTCGTTAAAGAGCCTCCTGGCCCCTGGCCCCTGGCCCCTGGCTCCTGGCCCCCCGTACCAGAACCCTCCGCCGCGTCGTCCCGCAAATTGATCAGCGCAAACCGGGCCGCGTTCCACAGCTTGTTCGTGAAGTTCCGGGCCACCTCGAACCGCTCGCTCACCACGGCCGCCCGCGGCAGGGCTTTTTCGGCGTCAGTGCTGGCCCATTGCGTGCCGAAATCCTTGCCGCATTTGCTGCACGCGATGCGAGGCAGCTTGCGGTTCTTTCTGGTCTGCTCAATCAGTGCCAGGCAGTGAGGACACTCGAACTGCACCGGCATCCGCACGTCCTGCGTCTCGGTCGTCAGGTCGGCCAGGCCGAACCGCAGGGCGTCGGCCCCGAACTTGTCGATGATATCGACCGGATCAACTCCATTGCCGATCGTCTTGTTCATCGTCTCGCCGTATCCGTCGAGAATCTTGGGGTGGATGTAAACCTCGTGGAAGGGAATCTCAGCGAGGTTGTTCTGCCCCATGATCACCATCCGCGCCACCCAGAGCGTGATGATGTCGCGGCTGGTGATCAGCACGCTCGTCGGATACCAGTATTCCAGCTCCCGCGTCTCTTCCGGCCACCCCATCGTGCTATGCGGCCAGAGGGCGGAGGAGAACCAAGTGTCGAGGACGTCGGGGTCTTGCTTGAAGTCGTGCAGCTTTCCTCTTGTCTGGAGGGCGGCGTCGTAGCTTGGATCCGGGTTGCTCGGCATACCCCCCGAACGAAATTGTTCAAGCGTCTTAAGAGCATCGAAGACGCGGTCGGATAAGGGACCGCATCGAAGTGTGGCACCGTCCGGATAATCAATGGAGTACTCAGTACTGAGTACTCCATATATCCGAAGATATTCTCGCAACACTTGCTCTGCAGCATTCCTTTTAGCTTCCAATTCCTCTCTACTGCCTATGCTGACAGCAACCTGAGTAGTCCAGATTGGGATTTGATGCCCCCACCAGAGCTGGCGGCTCACGGGCCAGTCGCGTTTTTCGCTGAGCCAGTCGAGATAGCTCTTGGCATAGCGCTCGGGAACGATCTTCACGCGGCCGCTCGTCACGGCATCCATTGCCATCTGTGCCAAACCCGGTTGCGACGTTTCCTCCAACTGACCACTGACGACTGACGACTGACGATCTCCCATCTTCACAAACCACTGATCCGCCAAATACGGCTCGATCGGCGTCTTGCTGCGGTCGGAGTGCGGCAACTCGATCTCGCGGTCTTCCACGTCACCCACCAGGCCGAGCTTGTCGAGGTCTGCCACCACCCGCTCGCGGGCCTTGGGGATCGTGAGACCCTTATAGGGTCCGGCGTTCTCATTCAGTGTGCCGTCTGGGTTGAGGATGTTGATCATCGGCAGCTTCTGCCGCAGGCCCACGTCGTAGTCGTTGGGGTCGTGGGCCGGCGTGATCTTTACGGCCCCGGTGCCCAGTTCCGGCCTGGCCCATTCGTCGCAGATGAGCGGAATCTCGCGGTTCAAAAGCGGTAGCATCACCTTGCGGCCGGCACGGGCCATGTCGCGCAGCTTCATCAGCAGCGGCAGCATTTCGGTCCGGCGCTGGGCGATGTTGTCGATCTGGGCCTGAATGCCTTCCTTCTCTTTGGCCGGTGCTTTGTCGAGCCGCTCGCGCAGTTCGGCCTCGGCCTTGTCGAGCGCGCCGGCCGGGTCGGGATGCACGGCCACGGCTGTGTCGCCGAGCATCGTTTCAGGGCGCGTGGTGGCGATCTCGACAAACTCAGGTTCGTGAGTGGCTGTCGGTTTCAGGTTCCATGTTTCAGGTTCCAAGTTGGACGAATCAGAACTTGAAACTTGAAACTTGGAACTTGGAACCTCCGCCGACACCACCGGATACTTGAAGTGCCAGAACTTTCCCTTCACCGTTTCCTGGAACACCTCGTCATCGCTCACGGCTGTTTGCAGGAACGTGTCCCAGTTCACCAGCCGTTTGCCGCGGTAGATGAGCCCCTTGCTGAACAGGTCGAAAAACGTCTGCCGCACGGCCCGTGAGCAGCCTTCGTCAAACGTGAACCGCGTCCGCGCCCAGTCGCACGAGCAGCCCATCTGCTTGAGCTGATCGAGAATCCGCTTCTCATAGACCTCTTTCCACTGCCAGATGCGCTCGACCAGTCCTTCGCGGCCCAAGTCGTGCCGCGTCTTGCCCTCTTCCTCGCGCAGTCGCTTCTCGACCACGGCCTGCGTGGCGATGCCCGCGTGGTCGGTCCCCGGCATCCAGAGCGTGTTATAGCCCTGCATCCGGTGCATGCGGATTTGAATGTCTTGAAGCGTGTTGTTCAGCGCATGCCCCAGGTGCAGCGCCCCGGTCACGTTGGGCGGCGGGATGACGATCGAGTAGGGGCCCTTCGTCTTGTCGGGCTCGCCGCGTTTCGGTGGCTCGGCATGAAACAGGCCGCGCCGTTCCCACTCGGCATAGAGGCGCGCCTGAGTCGGACCGAACTCAAAACGAATCGGAATCTCATCCGCCGATAGACCTGCCATTACTTCAATCCTTCATCCTTGGCGAGCTTGTACTCAATTGCATCCACCAGCGCCAGCCAACTTGCCTCGATGATGTTCTCGCTGACGCCAACCGTGCCCCACACGTCGTGATGGTCCGACGACTCGATGATTACGCGGATGCGGGCCGCCGTCCCCGCCTCGCTGTTGACCACGCGGACCTTGTAGTCGATCAGCCGCATGTCGCGGAGGCCGGGGAAGTCGCCATTTAAGGCTTTGCGCATCGCGGCGTCGAGGGCATTCACCGGGCCGTCCCCTTCGGCCACTTCGTGCCGCTCGCGGCCATTCACGATGAGCTTGACCGTGGCTTCGGTCACTGGCTGGCCGTCGCCCAATGTGCTGACTGCCACCGAGTACTTCGTCCGCTCAAAGTGCGGCTGGAACAGGCCGGCCGCCCGGCGGACGAGCATGTCGAACGACGCCTCAGCCGCCTCGAACTGCCAGCCCTGGGCCTCCAAGTCGACCACTCGCTTGAGGATATTGTCCATGAGCGCCTTGTCGTCGGTCAGCTTGTGCTTGGCCGTGAGGGCCGTGATGTTCGACCGGCCCGAAAGCTCGCTTACGAGAATCCGGCGCTCGTTGCCGACCAGGGCGGGGTCGAGGTGCTCGTAGCTGCTGGTGGCCCGGGCGATGGCGTGGACGTGCATGCCCCCTTTGTGCGCGAAGGCACTCTGCCCGACGAACGGCTGGTTGTTGCGATGGTTGACGTTGGCCGTTTCATAGACAAACCGCGACAGCTCGGTCAGGTGTGTGAGCGGCCGGCCACCGAGGATCTGGTAGCCCTTTTTGAGGCCCAGGTTGGCCATCACGCTGATCAGGTCGGCGTTGCCGCACCGCTCGCCAAAGCCGTTGATCGTCCCTTGCACCTGCACCGCGCCGGCATCGACCGCGGCCAGCGAATTGGCCACGGCCAGCTCGCCGTCGTTGTGAGTATGAATGCCGACCGGCACGTTGAACGGTTGCAAGGTCTTCACGGCGGCTTTCGTCCGCTGGGCGATTGTTTCCGGCAGGCTGCCGCCGTTGGTGTCGCAGAGGATCACGAGCTTTGCCCCCGCCCGCGCTGCGGCGAGGATCGTCTCGGCGGCATAGTCGGGATTGGCCCCCCAGCCGTCGAAGAAGTGCTCGGCGTCGTAAAACACCTCGCGTCCCTGACTGGCCAGGTATTCGATCGTCTCAGCGATCATGTCGAGGTTTTCCTGCAAGCTCACCCTCAGGACCTCGGTGACGTGGAAGTCCCACGTCTTGCCGACGATCGTCACCACGGGCGTTTGGGCCTCAACCAGCGCGCGGATGCCCAAGTCGTCAGCCGCCTTCATGCCGCGGCGGCGCGTCATTCCGAACGCACACACCTTGGCGTGCGACAGTTTCAATTCGCGGGCCCGCTGAAAATACTCGGCGTCCTTCGAGTTGCTGGCCGGATAGCCTCCCTCGACGAAATCGATGCCCAGCTCATCCAGCCGCTCGGTAATTTGCAGCTTGTCCTGGAGCGAGAGGCTCACGCCTTCCCCCTGCGTGCCGTCGCGGAGGGTGGTGTCATAGATTTGGATGCTTCGCATGGCAAAACCAGTTTCAGGTTGCAAGTTCCAAGTTTCAGGTTCCAGGGAATCCAACATGAAACCTGAAACTTGGAACCTGAAACCCTGCCTCGTTAAACAAAAAAGCCCTGAAACCACCGGGGTTTCAGGGCTTGCGTTGTTCGGCGCTTGACCGCTCGGCCCTAGACCCCGGGGGTTCCAATAATAATCACGACTCGGACGACGCCGACGCCAGCCGGCTGCTGCGAAATCGCGTTATAGGAAGCTTGGGTCATACGGAAAGCCATTAGCGTTGGAATAAACCCTATGTCCTGAATGGCATGCTGTCAACCGCCGCCGATGGGCGAGCGGGAGGTGTAAGCCTCCCGATGGTCTGGATCCCGGAAGCGATAGCAGGACCATCGGGGTGCTTACGCACCCCGCTCGCCAGTTCCGGCAACGCCAGCGATACTGAACCCCCAAGCCTACCCCCGACTCCCCAACCCCCAATTGCACTCATGGATCCTGCCGCTCGCGACTTTCTCATCCGCCTGCTCGAAACTCCCAGCCCCTCCGGCTATGAGCGGCCGATCCAGGACGTGGTTCGCGCTTACTTCGCCGATTTCGCCGACCGCGTAACCACTGATCTGCATGGCAACGTGATCGCGGCCAAGAACCCCAGTGCCAAGCTGCGGGTGATGTTTGCTGGCCACTGCGACCAGATTGGCATGCTCGTCAGCCACTTCAATGACAACGGATTCCTGCATGCCCAGACCATCGGCGGCTGGGACGCCCAGCAGCTCATCGGGCAGCGAATGACCATTTGGACCGCAAAGGGACCACTGCCCGCCGTCATCAGCCGCAAGCCGATTCACCTGCTGACCGACGAAGAGCGGAAGCAAGTCGTCAAGCTCGAGGACCTGTGGCTCGACATCGGGGCCAAGACCAAGGACGAGGCAAAAGAGCTGGTGCGAATCGGTGATCCGGTCACGCTGCAACTCGGATTTCAGGAAATGCGCAATGGCCTGGCCAATTCGCCGGCGATGGACAACAAGTGCGGCCTGTGGGTCGTGATCGAGGCCTTGCGGCGGGCAGCCAAGCGAGACCTGAAGGTCGCCGTGTTTGCCGTCTCGACCGTGGCCGAGGAAATTGGTCTCCGCGGCGCTCAGACGAGCGCATTCGGCATCGATCCGCAGGTCGGCATCGCCGTCGATGTGACGCACGCGACCGATTGCCCCACCATCGACAAGCGGCAGCAGGGTGAGGTGAACCTTGGCAGCGGGCCAGTGATCGTGCGCGGGCCGAATATGAACCCGGTCGTCGTCGAGCGGCTGATCGGCTTGGCCCAGCAGAAGGAGCTGCCGCATCAGCTTACTGCCAGCGGTAAGGCCCAGGCGAACGACAGCAACGCGATCCAGATCAATCGGGCTGGCGTGGCGACGGGCCTGGTGGCGATTCCCAACCGCTACATGCACAGTGCTGTCGAGATGATCTCGCTGGACGACATCGATCGAGCGGCCGACCTGCTGGCCGAGTTTGTGGCGAGTCTCAGCGGGGATGAGGATTTCCGGCCGTAGGCGGCGCGATAAAATCGCGGAATGCTCAAGCCCGGCCAATTCTCTCTGGCGCTGCTCTTGGTCGAAACGGCCTTGATCGCAGTCGTGATTGGATTGGTGCGGCAAGCAATTGTGTCCGAAAACCTCGTGCTCCTAATCCCTGCTCTTGTAGTGCTTGGCGCGGCGTATGGCCTCTTCCGGCATGTGCTCGGAATGACAGAGCCCCCTGATTTTCCGCCGCCAACAATACCCTAGCCAAGTATCGATTGGCTATGGATTGCTGGCCGGGAAATGTGCCAGGCTCGTGCGACGCCGACACTTGCGTTGGGGGCGTCGCCAAGCGCATGATAGTCGGCGCTTGCTTGCCTTCCTCTCAATCCCGCCGAGGTGGCCTATGTCCCGCCGCACTTCTTGTTGGTTGATCTCTTCGCTTTTGTTGACTTTGGTTGCAGACGTTTCTGCCGACGATTTGCCGCTGGTCCGTGGCATCGAGGCCCAGCCGCTCAAGGCTCAGATCAAGCGTCTCGCCGAAGCGCTCGACTACTTGGGCGAGCCGCTGACTAAGCAGCAACAGGCCGAGTTGGACAAGGCGGTTGCAATTGCCGAGGACGACAAATCTGCGGAGGCCATTCAAAAAGTGCTCGATTCGCGGTGTCTGGCCGGGGTGAACATCAATCCGGAGAGCCGCGTGAAGGTCGCTCACGGTCCCGCGCCGGCCGAATTGGTCGAGCAGGGCTGGCGCGTCTTTCTGGTCAAGATCCACAATGAGGCGGGCGTGACCGCGCCGCTGCGGGCGACCAGCCCCAATGCCGATCCGCTTTATACGCGGTCGTCAAACAAGCCAGCGCCCCCGCCGACCATCAAGCTCTCGGACGTGCCCAACCGCTGGCTCGACATCATGACATTCGACCAACAGCCGCTCGTGGCCAAGCTTTCGGGCCTGGGCCTTGAGTATCGCATCGTGCAGATTTACAGCCGCGATAAGGGAAAGCGGGAGGCGACGATCGGCTTCAACGTCGGCCAGGGAACGCAGGACACGGGCTTTCGCAACGAAGTCGCAATCCTCTTCGAGTGCGAGCCGGCGGTGCGGGTAAAGCTGTCGGTGCTCGACGACGACGGCAAGCCGACTACGGGCCAGTTCACGTTCCGCGACCGGCAGGGCCGCGTTTATCCGTCGCAGTCGCGGCGGCTGGCGCCCGATTTCTTCTTCCATGCCCAGATTTACCGGGCTGATGGCGAAGAGGTGCTGCTGCCGCCGGGACAGTACGAAGTGACCTATAACCGCGGGCCGGAATATCACGTGCTTAAAAGATCGATCACTGTTCCCGCCGCAGCCGAGCACAGCGAGTCGTTCCGACTCAAGCGGTGGATCAAGCTGACCGACCTGGCCTGGTACTCGGGCGACCATCACGTCCACGCCGCGGGCTGTGCCCACTATGAAGCGCCAACCGAAGGCGTTACGCCGGCCGACATGATGCGACACATCCTCGGCGAGGACCTCAACATCGGCTGCGTGCTTTCGTGGGGACCGTGCTGGTATCACCAGAAGCAGTTCTTCGAAGGGAGCGTCCATAAGCTCTCGACGAAGGATTACGTCATGCGCTACGACGTCGAAGTCTCGGGCTTTCCCAGCCAGCATGCGGGGCACCTCTGCCTCTTGCGGCTGAAGGAGGACGACTACGAGTATCCGCAGCCGGTGGAGTTCGACTGGTCGTTCGCCAATCAGTCCGGCCACTTCAAAGGAACCAAGACCGAATTCATTGGCGAGTGGCCGACGTGGGACCTGCCGATCCTGGCCTGGGGAAAGAAGCAGGGGGGCGTCGTCGGCTTCTCACACAGCGGCTGGGGGCTGCAACTGCCCGACTACGGCCCCGGCGGCGAGCGCGTTCCGCTGATGGGCCGCCAACCGCCGCCGGGCATGCAGACGCGCGCTGCGGATAAGCTGCCGGACTATGCAATGCCGCCGTTTGATGGCATCGGAGCCAACGAGTTCATCGTCGATACGGTGCACGGCGTGTGCGATTTCATTTCGTCGGTCGATACGCCGGCCGTGTGGGAACTCAATATCTGGTATCACACGCTCAACTGCGGCATGACGACGCGGATCAGCGGCGAGACCGATTTCCCATGCATCTATGGCGACAAGGTTGGCCTGGGGCGGGTCTATGTGAAGCTCGACCCGGCGAAACAACGCCAGCAGCTCGACTTCGACGCCTGGTGCGAAGGAATCCGCGACGGCCGGTCGTATTGCTGCGACGGCCTCTCGCACCTGGTCGATTTCTCGGTGAACGGCTTCGGCGTCGGCGAGAAGGGGGACAAGGACCGGGCGAGCTTTCTGGCGGCCAAGGCGGGCGAGAAGCTCGCGATCAAGGTGAAGGCTGCCGCGTTTTTGCCCGATGAGCCGGACACCTGGTACGGCCAGAAGATCAAGGACCTTCGGCTGGACGCCAAGCCTTACTGGCATTTGGAGCGGGCTCGCATCGACGGCACAAAGAAGGTGCCGGTCGAATTGGTCGTCAATGGCCACGCGGTCGAGCGGCGCGAAATCGAAGCGGACGGCAAAGTGAACGACCTGACGTTCGACTACGTGCTGCCGCGATCGAGCTGGGTGGCCATCCGCATCTTCCCCAGCTCGCACACGAACCCCGTGTTCGTCGAATGCGACGGAAAGCCGATCCGGGCCAGCAAGCAGAGCGCCCAGTGGTGCCTGGACGCGGTCGATGTTTGCTGGAACCAGAAGGTGAAGCAGACGCGGGCGGAAGAGAAGGAAGCGGCTGCCGCCGCTTACGACGTCGCCCGCAAGGCCTACGCCGCGGCGCTGGCCGAAGCGTTTGACGACCGGTAATAGCCGAAAGTGCGACTTAGGGTTGTCGGGTTGGCGACAGGAGGTGCTCGATGGTTCGGTTGCTGCTTGCTATCGCAATTGCGGGTTGGCTTGTGTGTCCCGCACGGGCCGACATTCGTGGATACCCTTTACCCCTCCACCACGCACTTTACCCTCAACATGATCAGAAACTCGTCGTTGCTGGCAAGATCGTTGAGATCACCAACGATCGAGAGTTTCGATTTTTGGTGGCCGATGTGATTTTGGGAGACGAAAGCGTTGCTGGACAGACTTTACCGATCGCCAATAACATCGTTTGGCCGGAGTCGCATGCGCCGCTACAGAAAGGGACGGCCTGCATTCTTTTGCTTGACCGTGCGAGGGGAAGGGCGCGAGATAAGCACCATGTTGTAACCGTCGTGTCAGGGCGTTTGCGAGGGTATCCACTCGCCGCTGATACGCTAGATGCGAGGTCTGTTTTGTCAGAAGAGTTGCTTGCACAACTCAAGTCGGAAAAGTCCGCGAAACGTCAGCGCGCACTACTGCGCCAGGTGGCGCCGATCTTGGCGAAGGAAAAGTCTGAGGCGGTGGAAGGCTTTTTGACCAGCGACGATCCCTGGGTGCGACGAGCTGCCATTGCTGCTTTGGTTTATGCGACGGAGGAACCGAAGTTTTTGGAGATGGCGGCGAAGGACGTCCAGGAGTACTTCAAGCAGTTTCCGGGTGAGGAGGTGGAGGGACCAGACTCCGGAGTCCGAACACGGCCAGATGTGTTTCTCTTTGGCTACTACTTCTTTTTGGTTCGGAGGAGTTGGACGTGGGGATCGATGTGGAATGAGAAGGAAGCAGAGAAGCATCTGCGGATCGTGGATGGCATGCTCAAGTTCAAGATTCTCGACGAAGGAACTCAAAAACGGTTGCTGGGGAAGTAGCTTCATGCGATGGTTTTTTTGCAGGAGGAAGATGGCCTAAACAAAAATCCTCATGCTATGGTTGACTTGTCACTGATACATTAATACAGTATCAGTGCGTCCACCACGATGCGGATGTGTTTAGGCCATGATAGCCCCCCGCACCCACACCCTCCTCGCCGACCTCCGCCAACGACTGGCCAAGCTCGAAAAATCGAGCCGGCCGGCTGATGAGCGGCCCGTTTCCACTGGGTCGCCGGCGCTCGATCGCCTGCTAGCCGCCGGGGGGCTGGCGCGTGGCTCGCTCGTCGAATATCTCTCGCCGGGGCCGGGCAGCGGCACGGGCACGCTCGCCCTGGGGGCAGCCCGCGAAGCCTGCACGGGCGGGCGGGCCCTCGTCGTCGTCGATCGCAGCCGCACGTTTTATTCCCTGGCTGCCGCGGCCTGGGGAATCGATTTGTCGCTCATGCTTCTCCTTCAGCCGGCGGATGACGCGGCCCAGTTATGGGCCCTGGATCAGGCGCTGCGCTGTCCGGGGGTCGGCGCGGTCTATGCCACGTGCGGGGCGCTCGATGTGCGCGATTTCCGCCGATTGCAACTAGCGGCTGAAAGCGGCGGCACGCTGGGGGTGCTCGTGCGCCCGGCTCGCCTCCGCGGCCAGCCGAGTTGGGCGGAAACGCAGTGGTCGGTGAGTAGGGTGCATGAGTGCAACGAAATGCACCAAAAGGTGCCTGCCAAGGAAGACGAGCCGGAAGGTGCATTTCGCTTCGCTCATGCACTCTACGGTTCTGCTCCATGCCCGCGATCCGCGGCGCGGCCTCGTCGTCGTCGCCGCCAGCGATGCCGCCGCCAGCGCCGGCGTCCGCATCGGCATGCCGCTGGCCGAGGCGATGACTCTGGTCAGGCATGTAGTAGGCACACTCCGTGTGCCGTCGCCGCCAAACGGCACACGGAGTGTGCCTACTACGTTGCCTCACGACCCGGCCGCCGATCTGGCCGAGCTGGCACGCCTAGCCGAGCACTGCGAGCGGTTCAGCCCGCTCGTGGGCTGGGAAACGGTCGAAATCAAAGAGAGGTCAGAGGTCAGAGGTCAGAGGTCAGAGGTCTGCAACTTGGAACTTGGAACCTGGAACCTGGAACTCGCTGTTTTTAGACATTACCGGCATCGGGGTTTTGTTCGGCGGGGAAGATCAACTCGCTCGCGAGGCGGTCACCGATCTGGCCCGTCTGGGCGTCGCCGCGCAGGCCGCCGTGGCCGACACGATCGGCGCGGCGTGGGGACTGGCGCAATTGCGGAGTTGGGAGGGCGCTCCCGCCGAGCCGCCACGCGAGGTCGGGGTTCAGGCACCCAGGGGGTACCCGGGGTTCAGGGTTCAGGAGGAAATGGGTGCAGGTTCAGGACATGGGTAACAAACTTGGTTCAAGACATGGGTGGCGCCTGAGGGCAGAATGGGACTCCGAAAGGAGACCCAGGTATGCCTTGGCA
>JAKEHX010000260.1 GCA_022614795.1 Planctomycetaceae bacterium
GACCCCGAGGCCGCGCGGCTGGTGAACCTGCGTTTTTTCGCCGGTCTCACTCTGAAGGATGCCGCCGCCTCTCTTGGTCTTGCCCGGCGAACCGCCGAGCGTCAATGGACGTATGCCCGCGCCTGGTTATACGCGCGGTTGCGTCAAGGCGACGGCTAGGGTTGCCTTTCTTTTCCCGTTTTCTTGGCGGGTTTCGCCGCAAACGGGGCATTGTGAGACGAGGACAACCATGAGCGAACCCAAGGCCGATGCCAAGGTGATCTTTCTGGCAGCATTGGAATGCGAAGGCGCCGAGGCTCAATCCCGTTTTCTTGACCAGGCGTGCGGCGCCGATGCCGCTTTGCGCCGGCGCGTCGAAGAGCTGCTCCAAGCTAACCGGGATGCAGGTGGTTTTCTGGGTGGCGTTGGCAAGCCGGAGGCCACTCTCGATGAGCCCGCCGCCGCGTCGCCTGGCACGGTCATCGGCCCCTACAAACTCATCGAGCAGATCGGCGAAGGCGGCATGGGCACAGTCTGGATGGCCCAGCAGACCGAGCCGGTCAAACGCGTGGTCGCGCTGAAGCTCATCAAGGCCGGCATGGACTCGAAGCAGGTCATCGCCCGCTTCGAGGGCGAGCGTCAAGCCCTGGCGCTCATGGAACACCCTAACATCGCCCGCGTGCTAGACGGCGGCACGACCGACACCGGCCGGCCGTACTTCGTCATGGATTTAGTCAAGGGCGTGCCGATCACCAAGTACTGCGACGAGCACCGCCTGACGCCCCGGCAGCGGCTGGAACTGTTTATTCCCGTCTGCCACGCGATCCAGCACGCTCATCAGAAGGGCATCATCCACCGCGATCTCAAGCCGTCTAATGTGCTCGTCGCGCTCTACGACGGCAAGCCGGTGCCGAAGGTCATCGATTTCGGCGTGGCTAAGGCGGCCGGGCAACCGCTCACCGAGCAAACCCTGGTCACCGGCTTCGGCAACATCATCGGCACGCTGGAATACATGTCGCCCGAGCAGGCCGAGATCAACCAGCTCGACATCGATACGCGCAGCGACATCTACTCGCTGGGCGTGCTGTTGTACGAACTGCTGGCGGGCAGTCCGCCGTTCAGCCGCAAGGATCTGGAAAAAGCCGGCATGCTGGAGATGCTGCGGATGATCCGCGAGCAGGAGCCGTCGAAGCCGAGCACGAAGCTGAGCACGGCGGATGGCCTTCCAACCCTGGCTGCGAACCGCGGGACCGAGCCGGCGAAGCTGACGAAGCTGGTGCGCGGCGAGCTGGACTGGATCGTGATGAAGGCGCTGGAGAAGGACCGCAACCGGCGGTACGAGACGGCGAATGGCTTCGCGATGGACGTGCAGCGCTATCTGGCGGACGAGGCGGTGCAGGCGTGTCCACCTTCGGTGGGGTACCGGTTGCGGAAGTTCGTGCGGCGGAACGGGCGGACCATCGCCACGGCCGCAGTACTGGCAGCGGCAATTGTCCTCGCCGTCGGTGTCTCCGGCTGGGCGATTCGGGATCGGGCCGCACGCGAGCAGGAGAATGCACGGCAGGAGGAATCACGACGAGCCAGATTGGCCAACGATTTCCGCTTCGCCCTTGAGCGTGCTGAATTGTTCCACCAGCAGGGGACCCGCCCCGAAGCCCTGGCGGCGTTGGAGCGCGCGGCGCAGCTTGCCCGCGAGGCAGAACTCAACTCCCAGCAGACGGGACGCATGGTCGCTCTGCAAGAGCGGCTCGACGCTGAAGCCAGGGACATGGAGTTCGTCACCGCGTTCGAGAAACTTCGGCTGGAAGACCTGACGCGGGTCGATATTGGGAGCAGTCGGTTCGACGGGACAGCAATATATCCGCGGATCAAAGAACTCTTCCGGCCCTTCGGCATCACAACCGGCGTCACAGAAACGGCCCATGCAGCCGACCTCATTCGATCAAGGCCGGCGGCCGTGCAAGAACGTTTGCTGGCCGCCCTGCACGAGGGTCTGGGGTTGGCACCGAAGCACGACGTGCAGATGCGACGGTGGCTTAGTGAAGTCGTGGGCGCCATCGAACGGAACCCGTGGCGGACGGAAGTGCGCAGGGCGTGTGAGGTCGGCGATCAAGCCAAGTTAGCGCTATTGATTGAGAAGACGGATATCGACGGGCACCCGCCGAGTTTTCTGCTTTGGGTACGCAGGCGTCTTCAGCCGCCGGACGGGTTGGTCGCCCTCGAATTCTTGCGCCGAATCCAACGTGCCCATCCCGGTGACTTCTGGGCGAATACTGACCTGGGAATGACATTGCTGAGGGCTAAGCAGCCCGCGGAAGCAATCCGCTACTTCACGGCGTCGCTTGCCTTACGCCCGAACAATCCGGGCGCTCTCGTGAACAGAGCCACTGCCCTTAAGGGCGCCGGGGAGCTGGAGCCCGCCGCCGTGGACCTCCGCCAAGCAATCAAGAAGGCGCCAGCTTATGCCACGGCCCATTACAACCTCGGGAACACACTTCGTGATATGGGTCAGTCAGAAGAAGCTATCGCCGCCTTCGAGGAAGTCCTGAGGTTGAAGCCCGACTACTGGGAAGCCCGTAACAACCTTGCACTGCTCCTTCGCACGAAGGGGTGGTTGCCTCCGGCTCCTTCGCAGGAGTTGCGGGCGCATTGGCGACGTGAGATGCAGCTGAAAACTGAGGCCTTGAGGATTCACAAGCTCGACATGAACGGACCGGTACCGATCGAGCGGGTCCAAGGGCCGTTGTTCAGTTACTTTGAACCGAGCCCCAAAGCGTGCGAATCGGCGCTGTGGGCGTGGGGCCGCAAGGGCCGACCGGCCGCGATCGTGGTTACCTCGACTTTCCCAGTCCACGAAGAGTGGGGATCGATGGTACTTGAGTTCCTCTCGCTCACCGAGGCACGGGTCACCGCGCAAGCGCCCAATGCCCAATGGCGCTGGGAACCGAAGCAGCCTGCCTTGACTGCCAGCGCCTTCGCCGACGCCCCCGCGCCCAAGGCCCATGCGACCGAGCGGCTTCAGCAAATGAAGGACCTGGCCGGGCAGATGGCCGCTTCGCGCGGCGAAAAAGCAGGTCGTGTCAGCCTCAGTCTGATGAATGAACCAATTCACCGCTACGCGGACGACGACGTAGGACTGGTGGACGGTGCAATGTTTCTTTTCACCAACGACAAAGATCCTGAGATCATCCTGCTTGTCGAGGCGCGCCGCGAGCCAAAAGGCAGCGTCAAATGGTACTACGCATTGGCGCGGATGAGCTTCGGAGACCTCGCCGTGACCCTCGAGGGTCACACAGTCTGGCACCAAAAGGGAGGCCGTGAGTTTCGCCCCGGCCCGCACGATGGTTACTGGTCCGTGAGGGTCCCATGCCCACCGGGCAAGTAGTCGTTAAGGATGTCGTTGGAGTTGGTTGGAATTGAGAGAAGAAGGCGGCCGGTGAGGCCTTACCGCCAAGCAAGCCCCTCACCGGCCCGGCATCGCCCCGGCGCTCGGTCTGCGCGCCGGCGTTGATGTCCGCGTCGTACCGCAGACCGTATCCGCGAGGAGGTCAGTCATGTGGTTCAGCAGATTTTGGCAGGGCTCGTTGAAACGACCGCAGGCGCAGCGACGAGTGCGCGTACGCCTCACCGTGGAGTCACTCGAAGATCGCGCCGTGCCCGCGAACTTCACGGCCGGCAACGTCCCGGAGCTAATCGCGGCGATCGACGCGGCCAACCAGAGTACCGAGGCAGACATAATCGCGCTGGTCCCCGGCACGACCTTCACGCTGACCGAGGTCAACAATGCAGCGAACGGCCCCACAGGGTTGCCAGTCATTGCGGCGAATGGCGGCGATCTGACCATCGTCGGCAACGGTGCGATCATCGAGCGGAGTACGGCCGCGCCCGGATTTCGGCTGTTCGACGTCGCTCCCGGCGCTTCGCTGGCTCTGGACAACCTCACTCTTCAAGGCGGCAGGGCCATTAACGCAACCCTCGCGGGCTGGGCCATGGGCGGAGCCATCCACAGTCAGGGGACGCTCACCCTCAGGGGTGTGGTCGTGCAAAACAATGTCGCGTGGGGTTCGGGGTGGAGCGTGTCCGCGGCAGGCGGCGGCATCTACTCCAGCGGCACGCTCACCCTCGAAAACAGCATCATCCAGAACAATCTCGCCCATGGCGAGGACGGCGACGCCGGCAGCCGGGGTGACTGCCGCGACGGGCGGCCCGGTGGTCCGGGCGAGGCCGGAGGCGACGCCTTCGGCGGCGGACTCTATGTCGGCGCTGGCACGGCCATCTTGATCGGCGTGACCTTCTTTGCCAATACGGCTGAGGGAGGCACCGGCGGCGAGGGCGGGCCTGGCTGCCACAGTACTGGCAGTGGCCGTGGCGGCGATGGCGGCGATGGCTCCGGCGGCGGCCTGTACGCCGCGGGCGGGAGCGTAACGCTTCGCAACTCCAGCGCGACGGAGAACAACGCCAAGGGCGCCGTCGGTGGCAAGGGAGGCCGAGGCGCTGGTTCTGGGAGCCGCGGCGTCGCAGAAGGTGGCGGCCTTTACATCGAAGCCGATGCCCTGGCTTGCCTCGACGCCTTCACCGAGTCCCATGTAAAGCGCAATCGTCCATCCAACATCTTCGGGTCGTACATCATTTGCTCCTGACACCGACAAAGGAGGCTCAGTCATGTTTGCTTTTGTCCAGCATTCCAAGATGCGTAGACCGCTCAGAGAAGGACCCTGCGTCCGGCTGTCCTGTGAATCCCTGGAGGATCGGACGTTACCCAGCACGTTCACCGTCCTGAACCTCGCTGACAGCGGGCACGGCTCGCTGCGGCAAGCGGTCGCCGACGCCAACGCCCTCGCCGGCCCCGACGTCGTCCAGTTCGCCCCGAACTTGCAAGGCACCATCGCCCTGACCAGCGGCGAGCTGAGCATCACGGACGATCTGACCATCGCCGGCCCAGGCGAGAGCAAACTAACGATCAGCGGCAGCAATGGGAGCCGGATCTTCCATATCCGCGGCAGCGACGCCGAAGTAGCCATCCGCGACCTGACGATTGCCAATGGCCGGGCCACGGGCAAGGGCGTGGTGA
>JAKEHX010000261.1 GCA_022614795.1 Planctomycetaceae bacterium
CCGAGAACGAGCTGGAGATATGGTACAGCGCTCAGGACCGCTTCATTGTCTCGCTCAAGCCGCCGGGTGCGTCGGACTGGATTGAAGTCCAGCCGCGGGAATATGTGGAGAATCGACGGCTGGCGGGAGGCGTGACGGTCTCCATCTACAACGAGCTGTATCACCCGACCAACGGCGGCAACTACATCGCTGTTTATCTCTCACCGAATCTCGACCCGGAAAACTTCCGCGGCATCCCCAAGGGGATCTGGAAAGTCCGCCTCAAAGGAGACGAGGTTCGCGATGGGCGGTTCGATGCCTGGATCGAGCGGGACGACCCGCTGGAGATAGGCCGGGCCGGTCAGCGGCGGATGTTTCGCTTCCCGTCATTCTTCACCGAGAAGTCGAACGTCGACTCACACTCGATCACGTCGCTGGCCTGCGGCCATCGCGTGATCGCGGTCGCCAATCTGGACGAGGAGAAGCAGCAGATCAACGCCTCCAGCAGCCAGGGCCCGACGCGCGATGGGCGCTGCAAGCCGGAGATCGCCGCGCCCGGCACCCGGGTGCTCGCGGCCAATGGATTTGGAGAGGATGACGAACTCTGGATCGGCATGACGGGGACCAGCATGGCCAGTCCGTACGTCGCCGGCGTGATCGGCCTGATGCTGGCGGCGAACCGCGACCTGACGGCGGCCCAGTGTCTGGGCATCTTGCAGCGGACATCACGGCCGCTAGCCGGCGCCTCGTACCAGTGGGTCAATGACGTGGGATTTGGAAGGATTGATCCGGAGGCCGCACTGGAGGAAGCGCGGTCGATCAATAAGCGCGTCGATTTGGGCTAGGGCCGCCATGAAGCTCACCATTTTTCAGTCGGATAAGGGCGATTGTCTGCTCCTGGAGGCCAAGTCCGGCGAGCTCGTGCTCTGTGACGGGGGCATGGGGCCGAGCATGCGCAACCACGTCCGGGGAGAGCTCGCCAAGCTGCGAAACGCAGGCCGGGAGCTGGAATTCGCCTATATCTCGCACGTCGACAACGATCACATCAGCGGCGTGTTGCAGTTGTTGCAGGACGAGGTGGAGTGGCGGGTCTTTGAGCACCACCAGGCCAACGGCAGTCCGGTCAAGAAGCCGAAGGTCCCCCGGCCGCCAGTCATCAAGGGCATCCTGCACAATGGCTTTCGCGACCAGATCAAGGCGAACAAGAAGCCGCTCGATGAAATCATCACGGCTCGGGCCATCGAGAATCTGCTGGGCGCGATGGTGCCGTCGCTCTTCGGCACGGCGGTGCCCGAACTGATGGAAGCGGCCGACGAGATGCAGGCGATTGCAACGGGGATCCCGGAGTCGATCAAGGTCACGAAGCTGATCGCGGCGGATGCGCTCGACATTCCTTTGAACAAGCCGCCCGGCGTCAGCAAGCCGTCACGCCTGCTGTATGCCGGCCGGCCCGGGGACGAGTTCCAGCTCGGCTCGATGAAGTTCACGCTGCTGGGACCCACCGAAGATGAGTTGGACAAACTGCGCAAGGGCTGGATCCACTGGCTACAGAACAACAAGGAGGAGGCCAGGAAGTTGCGCGCGGAGCTGAAAAAGCGGATCGACGAGTTCAGCACCGGCGAACTGGCGGACTCGCCGTTTGATTTGCGGGACTGGGAAGGAATTCCGGACTTCAAGGGCGTCACCGTGCCCAACATCGCCTCGATCATGTTCATGGTCGAAGAAGACGGCAAGCGGCTGCTGCTCACGGGTGACGGCCAGCAGGACTTCATTCTCGCCGGGCTCAAGCGGACGGGATTCCTGGATGACGGCGAGCATCTCCACGTCGACGTGCTGAAAGTCCAGCACCACGGGTCGGAGCACAATATGGACAAGGATTTCGCGGGGAAGGTTTCGGCCGATCACTACGTTTTCTGCGGCAACGGAGAGCACAAGAACCCGAACCTGGGCGTGATCGACATCCTGTTCAACTCGCGGTCGGACGACGACAAGCCGTTTCACTTTTGGTTCAGCACGACGTCCGATGCGCAGACCGAAGGCACGAAGAAGCGCGAATACTTCGCCGAGTTGGAGGGGCACGTGGAAGAGCTGAAGGACACCTCGGGCGGCCGATTGAAACTGCATTTCAATCAGGGTGCGTCCACAGACTTGGATCTGAATGCGTGAAGGGGGTGGGCAGGTGCACCGTTTCGCTTATTCATCATTGATGGACTCCAACCCGTCGCAATTCACTCAGGACCGTGCGCAGCGAGTGAACCTGGCTGCGACTTGCTTGCAGCCAAAGGCAGAGTCATTGGACTTTACGTCGATTTGGATTTGCTTTGGCGTCGACCCCAAGGCCAGCACCGATATTCCCGACCGATCCGCCTCGCCGGGGAAACAAATCTCAAGGCGTCGCTCGGCACGGTCGAAAGCGCCACGAATGTGCCGATTCCGAAGATTACCGTCCCCGCCATTGAGGCACAGCGACGCCCGGTTGTGGAACACCACGAAATCGTCCTCGCCCGTCCCGCCGTTGATCACCGTGTCCCGTGACACTCCATTCGACAGGAAGCCCCGTGTGGTATGGACCGTCTCAAACGGCACGTCCGCCAGGTCGCGGCTGTCGAAGAGATCGAGCGGATCCGGCAGGCCCACGCCGGCCGCCGTGTCGCGCGGGGCTTTGAACATCTGGCCGACCTGAAAACTGTCGTTCCCGCCGTTGCCGTTAATGGTCGCCTGGGCCGTCACGTCGTCGAGAGCGAAGTGGTCGTCGCCCTCCAGGCCGTTGATCGTCAACCGGCCGTTGATCTGGCTGCTGTAATCGACGCGCTGGACCTCCAGGTCTCCGGCAGTCGTCACGTTCATCAAGGCCACGAAGTCCTTGCGCAACAGGAACACGTCGTCGCGGTTTGTGCCGCGAATCGTCAGGGTGTCTTCGCCGGGGCCCGTTCCGCCTTCGACCCGCGTCCGCGAATTGCCGCTGGACGCGAGGTTGATGAAGAACTGGTCGCTGCCGCTGTCCCCGCGGAGCGCCAGTTGCGAGGGCAGGGGCCGCCGGTTCACCTCATCCAGGTCGGGATTGACCCGCATCACGTCGTTTCCGTCGCCCCCTTCGATGATCGTGCTGCTGCGGAGGGCGAACACGTCGACCGCGTCGTCGCCGGCACCGGTGTGGATGACGGCGGTGCCCGTGCCGTCGGACGCGGTGTGCGTCGTGCGCACGAGGAACTGGTCGCTTCCGCTGCCGAGGGTGATCGCTACGTCCTCGAATCGCCGGAACTCGGCGTCAACCCTCATGCCCAGTCCGCTCAGCCGCATCCGTCCGCTGTCTTCGCGCAAAACGCCAAAATTGTCCGCCGTGTCGGTGGTGTCGAAAAGGTGGAGCGCGTCGCGTGCGGCGTCGTCGTCCAGGTCGGGGTCGTCCCCACGCAGTGCGAGCGGCAGGCCGCGCAGAGCGTCGCCGTCGATCGCGTTCAGGTTCTGCGGCGTGCCGGCCGCCAGGCTGCTCGATGGGTCGAATACGAAAACCCCCACGTTGACCACGTCGGCTCCCAGGCCGCCCGTGATCTCCAGCCCCAGATCGGCCGGCGTTCCCTGAATGTTGATGGTGTCCGCGCCGTCCCGGCCGTTGATTTGCACCCGCTCCAGTCCGGGCTCGCTGGGCTGGTATTGTCGGCAGCATGGGCGCTCGCAGTCAATTCCTTTTGACGCCTGCCGCGAACGAGGTCGGCGGCGGCCGGTTGCTCGGTCTGTAGCTTGAGGTTCGTCATTTCCGCGGATAGACTTTGGAGCGCAGAAGCAGGCCCGCTTCGTCTCACCGTCACCATTCGAAGGGGGAACGATGATGTCGCTCTTGCATCGCGCGTTTTATGCCGCGTGCGTAATTATTCTGTTTCCAGCGCTGCCGGCTGGGAGTGCGGATGCCGCTTCGGTCGCGGAGTCGCTCGCTCGGATCGACATCCAGCGCGGCATCGTGGCCGTCGTCGGGTTGCCCGAGGGGAACGCCGCAGCTCTCATTCAGCCGTTGGCAAAACTCGAAATCACCATCTGGTTTCAATCGGGCGACGCGGCCGAAGTCGCGGCCGTTCGCACCGCAGCCGGCGAAGCCGGCCTCCTTGGCTCGCGCGTGTTTGCGGCGCAGCAGCCGCCGGCGATGATCCGGCTGGCCGACAACCTGGCGGACGGCATTCTCGTCGCCGCCTCGTGTGCCGACGCCGTCGATGAAGGCGAACTGTTCCGTGCGCTGAGGCCGCAGGCGATGGCGCTCGTCGGCGATCGCAAGTTGGTGAAGCCCGTCCCCGATGGGTATGACGACTGGTCGCACCCATATCACGGGCCCGACAACAACCCGCAATCGAACGACCGTTACGTCCGCGGCGAGTTCCGGACCCAGTTCATCGGCATGCCGCAGTTCAGCCCGATGCCCGAGCAGTCGGTCATCGCCGGCGGCCGGATCTTCAAGGCCATGGGGCACATCGCGCACAAGGCGAATCAGAACGAGATGCTGAACACGCTCTTGTGCATTAGCGCCTACAACGGCACCATCCTGTGGCGGCGGAAGCTGTCGGAAGGATTCATGATCCACCGCAACACGATGGTCGCGACCGACGACGCGCTGTACATGGGCGATCACGAATCGTGCAAGGTGATCGACGCCCGCACCGGCGAAGTCCGCCGCGAAATCACGATCGATCCCGCTCTCACCGACGGCCCGGTCTGGAAGTGGATGGCGCTCCGTGGGGACATCTTATACGCGCTGGTCGGCAATCCGGAGGTCACCGTCGAAACGCTGCGGTCCGTCAATCGCGGGCTCGGGCACTGGCCGTGGGGCATGTGGAAGGGACACGACTACGCCGATCCGCGCACGGCATTCGGCTACGGCCGCACGCTCGTTGCCGTGGACCGCAACACCGGCAAACTGCTGTGGCACTATCGCGACGACGAGTTCCTCGATGCCCGCGCTGTGTGCATGAAGAACGATCGCTTGTACTGCATGTCGCCGGGAAAATTCCTCCTCTGCGTCAGTGCCACCGACGGAAAGCTCCTGTGGCGGAACCAGGACGACGACCTGCTCGAGGCGATCGGGCCGAATGAGCGGGCCCAGCACTTCGTGACCGGCTACGCCACGACCTGTTACATGAAGTGCAACGACGATTACCTGTTTTTCGCCGGGCCGCAGCGGAAGCGGATGGTCGTGGCATCGACGAAGGACGGCAAGCTCAAGTGGACACACGACGTCGGCAATCTCCAGCTTGTGCTCCGCGACGAAGCGATTTATGCCGCCGGTCCGCAGCAGGCGTCCGGCGTCCGGCTCGACTACGCATCGGGCAAGGTGCTGTCGTCGCTTCCCGGCCGCCGCGCGTGCACGCGGGCGACCGGCTGCGTCGATAGCATCTTCTACCGCGCGGCGGAGGGGACGATGCGCGTCATGACCGAGTCGAGCCGAACAGAGCACATCGCCCCGATGCGGCCGCCGTGCCAGGACGGCGTGCTGATTGCCAATGGGCATTTGTACTGGGGGCCGTGGATGTGCGGTTGTGCGCTCTCGCTCTATGGCAACATTGGACTGAGTCCCGTGCAGGGCGTCGGCGAGCACCACTGGCCACCGCTGCCGCAAACGGCTGACGAAATCTACGAGGGCGCGTTGACCGTATTCCCGAACGCCGATCGCGTGGCGCCCTTGGGGGCTGACAAGACGGCCTGGACTGCCTTCCGCGGCGATGCCGCGCAATCGGACACGACGCCGCTGACGTTGCCGCAAGAGTTGGCGCTCAAGTGGACCCGTACCGTCGCCGCGGGCGATTTGCCGACGGCGCCGGTTGCCGCCGGGGGAATAGTGTTCACAGCCAATCGCTTGGGCACCATCCAAGCGCACGACGGCGACGGCGCGCCGGTGTGGACGAATCACGTTTCCGGCGCCGTGTATTATCCCCCTGTCGTCGCGCACGATCGCGTGTATGTCGGCAGTGCCGACGGCCGGGTCTATGCCTACGAGGCGCGGACCGGACGGCCGCTGTGGAGCTTCCGCGTCGCCCCGGCCGAGCGCGTGATCTCGATGTTTGGCAAGCTGATCTCGGCCTGGCCGGTGGCGGGTGGAGTCGCCGTGCACGGCGACACGGTGTATGCCGCCGCCGGACTGACCCACTACGACGGCACGTATGTCGTCGCTCTGGATGCCCGCACCGGGCGGCTCAAGGCGTCGAACGTCACGTCGGGCGCGCTATCCCCCGAGGTCAACGGAGGGGTCAGCTTGCAGGGAGAGTTGCAAATCGCCGGCGGCGAACTGCGGTTCCTGGGGGGGAGCGTGTACGAAACGGCGCGCTACGACCTGACGACGCTGAAATGTCTGAATGAACCGTTGGCGGCCGTCTCGTCACAGTTCCGGACGGCGTTTTATCCCTATTATCCAACGTACGGAAAGTACGTGTCCCTCGACCATCGCTGCGGCGACGGGAACGTGCTCTGCCACGACGCCGGCTACGATGGGGCAATGTTCGGTAATCTTGCGCTGCAATCGCCCCCGCCGTCGGGGATCAAGCCGCCGATCAAGGATGCGGCCCGCGACTTCTTGCGGCGGCGAGGTGTTGAGGTAGCGAAACCCGCCGATGTGTGGCGCGACAAGCTCAACCGCCGCTTCACCAGCTTCGTCATCTCCGGCGACGAGCTGCTAGCGACCTTTCACCCAGATGACAAACCCAAAGAGCCACAATTGGTCCGACTCGACATTCGGACCGGCGCAGACCGCGAGGTCCACTCGCTACCGGCTGATGCCGTGAAAGGAGGCACCGCGGTTGACGTAGCTGGCCATGTTTTCGTAACGCTTGAAAACGGCCAGCTGACGTGTTTCCAGGGCAAACGTCCCTAATGGGCGTTTGCCTGCCTCAGAAAGAGCGCAGAGATTTTTCGGGGGGAAGGCGCCGCGACGGGAAATAGTTGAAAACGAGCGCCAGTGCCCCAGTCAGGTGGCTGGCTATTCCCGCAACAGCTGCGCGACCAGCGGAGTAATGTTCTTTTCATAGCTAAAGCCTTCGTCGCCGAATTCGTTGTCATCGTTGTCGAATTGCTGGCGGAGCTGACCCGAGCGGTCATAGACACGGACGACAGGAATGGCAGCGGCGCCCAAGGCCTCAAAGAGCTTGTGGTCAGGTTCGGTGCAGATCAAGTTGTCGAACTCGGCCCGCTGCTTGACCAGGAAGGCTTCGATCTTGGGCCGCTCGGCGTCGGGCGACTCGTCCGCGGCCCCGGTGAAATTGCAGTTGAGCGAGATGCACGCGACCTGACCAGGATGGGCCCGATGCAACTTCACCAGGCCGGGGAACTCGGCCACGCACGGGCTGCACCAGGTGGACCAGGCGTCGAGCACGACCACCTTTCCTCGATGGCTGGCGATCAACTTCTCAGTGTCATCCCACGACGCCAGCCGCACCTTGACGGCAGGTGGATGAGATGCCTGTTCCGGCGCCCCTTGGCAACCAACAACGAACAGCAACAGGGTGGCGCACCAACGAAAACTCCGCAACATCGGGATGCTCCGAAACTCGATTTCAGCGGTCGATTTTCGTCAGGCCGGCGGCGGATGCGGCCGACTCGGCGTCTTCGTACGGCAGAGACTTCAGGAACTCGACGAGGTCATCAATCTGAGCAGCGGACAGGTGGCTGGTCGTGCCGTGGCGGTCACCGGAGTTATTGACGAGCACTTCCTTCAGTGTGGCCGCCTGGCCGTGATGCAGATACGGTGCGGTGCGATAGACACCGAGCAAAGTCGGCGTGTCGTATTTGGGGCCGAGCTTCTCCCCCGGATCATCGTCGCCGGTGCCCACATCGTGCATGAGCATCGTCTTGACAGCTGAGTCGGTAAACAGCGGCGGCGCGTGGCATGTGGCGCACTTCGTCTGTGTGGAGAAGAATAGCGTTTTGCCGCGCTGGGCAGCGGCGCTCAGGCCCGCCTTGGCATGCGGGCTCTGCGGCAGCTCGTGCGAGTTGGTATAGGCCGCCACCGCGTCGAGATCAGCGGAGAGCCCCTTATTAGGAGGTCCTAGCTCCTTTTGCACTTCGCCGCGAATCAGGCCGCGGCCCTGCATTAGCGGACCGCGGATCGTGTGCTCGAAGTCCTGCACTTCATCGCGGTCGGCCGACCAGTGAATCGGGTGCGTCCACGCCAGGCCGGCGAGCCACTGCGTATTGCGGAGCCCCTCGGGGTTGTGCCAGGTTCGGCCGTCTTGCTGACCATCGGGATGACAACTTGCGCAGCTAATCCACCGCCGGCCTACGATCGGCTGCTGCGCCGAATAGAACAGAATTTTGCCGCGGAGCTTCTCCTCGCCCAGCGGATTGGCGGTGACGGCAATCGTCGCCTTCGTCGAGAGCGACTGGGTGTCATAGGCCACCACCGAAAAATCGAGCGCGTTATAGACGTACAGCGTCTGGTTGTCGGGAGCGACGCGGACCGCCCGCGGGTTCTTGCCGAGTTTCACCAGCTTGCGATAGGCGATTTCGCGATAGTCGTCATCGACCACGTCGCAGGCGAACATGTCGTCGGTCCCCGCGAGGACGACATAGAACTGCCGACCATCGGGAGAAATAGCCGCTTCCCAGGGATTGGAGGTGACGAGGTTTCCCAGGAACGCGTCCATCGGTATGCGCTTGCGGCGCGAGCCTTCGCCGGCCGCGGTGTCGATAACCGAGACGTACGGAAAGATCGAGCCCTCGCCGTGCACCGCGGTGACTCGCGAGCGGATGTGCGGGATGTAGGCCTTGTCGCGCTGTCGATGGATGGCAATCTGACGAACCAGATTGTCGTTGCTGATGCCCGGCCACTGATCGACGACCTTCGCGCTGGCCAGGTCGATTGCCAGCACCGCGCCGCTGTAATACTGCGTGACAAAGAGCCGCGACTGGTCGGGCGATAAGGCGATGCCCCTTGCGAAATCGCCGGATTCGATTGTCCGCGCGATACTTCCCACCGCCGGATCGATTTCGACAACCTGACCGGGATAGTCGAGCGTGACGTACAGCCGCGTGCCGTCGCGATTGCTGACCACGCCGTACGGCTCGTCAAACACATCGATCCGCTCGGTGATCGCGCCTGTGTCGGCATCTAGCAGCACGACGCGATCGTCGTCATAAACTGCGACGGCCAAGCGGTGGCTGTCGCCGAGAAAACTGACTCCCTCGGGATGCTTGCCGACGGCAATTTCCGCCCGTTTGATATGTGTGCCCAGCTCGACGATCGTCACCGTGCCGCTATCGCGGTTGGCGCACGCCAGCAGCATCCCGTCGCGAGAGATGTCGAGCAGGCTATTGGTGTCGCCGGCGACAACAACGCCGATATTGAGTAGAACAAGGCACGATACAATCCCCGCCCACGATGTGCGCATGAAGATCATTGGGATGGCAGCAAAAAGCCCGCCCCGGCTGGTGCGCGAGGCGGGCTGGCTGTCACACAGAAATGGGGTGCTGCGCTACTCGAGGATCTTGGGCCCATCGGCGATGATCGCCTCGATACCCTTTTTGTTGAGCTCGCCTTTCTTGAAGGCGTGATTGGCCTTGACCGATTGCTCCTTCCAGAGGAGGACGGTCACATCCGCGTCCTTGGCGATCTTGTAGCTCGGCGGACCCGATTCCCCGTCAAAGACCGTCAGCGGAACATTCGTGATCCCCTGATCTTTGGCGAGCTTCTCCAGCTTGGGGGCCGCGGCATCGGCATCCTCAGTGAGGAGCACGAAGAAGGCCTTCATATCTTTGCTCTTGTTCTTACCAACCTGTTCGTCAACTTGCTTGACCAAACTGGCCAAGTCGTCCGTGATGTCGCGAGCAAAAATGGTCACGACCGGACGTTTTCCGTACGCTCAGCGATAGCAGAGCGATTTGGGCTTTTGGGGCCCGGTAATGTCTTTCACGTTGAACGCCCCGGCATGTTCGCCGACCTGAAGGCCAGATTGCAGATCGGCTGCAACCACGACCCCGGCCACGGCGACCGCCAAGGCGATCGACGGCATCCAAACTCGATGCATCATCAGACTCCTAGGATAGAGGAAACAAAAGGAACCGCGCAACACCCACTACGTATCTACTCTATCGGTCGGCCTGATGCAACATCGGGGCTTGTTTATTTATCGACGACAGCCTGGTTTCTGGGGTCGTCAGCGGGATCGACGTACTTGATCGACCAGGGTCCCTCGCCGTGGAATTGCACGATTGTCTCACCCTTGACCCACACGAAGTGCTTCATTCCCGCCCGCCAGTAGCCGTAGGTTCCAGCAGGCATTGCCGTCGCGACTTTCTCGTCGAAGGTATCGCCCATCCCAATGTGAAACGTCCCAGCGATGACGGTGACGCGTTCGGTCTTGGGATGGGTGTGCGGCGGAATGCGATAGCCGTCCGGAACTTTGACTCGGAACACAAACGGCCCTTCTTTGCCGGGATCACCCTCCAGCACGGCGATCTGAGCACCCTTGGGAAGCGATGGGGGGCCTACTTGCCATTTCATTTTCTCGGGAACGTGTATCGCGACTCCTTCTCCATGCTCGTCGGCGGCACAGATTCCCGCCAGCAGTGTGGCGACGGTCAACGCATTGATTGATAGCGCACCATTTCTTCTGTAGGAGCATGAACCGCGTGCGCTGCTAGCAGGGGCTGGCGGCGTGGCGGAAATTGGTCTTGGTAAAGGCGGGTCAGA